>VAZQ01000480.1:0-373 GCA_005883115.1 Alphaproteobacteria bacterium
CGTCGAGGAGGAGCGCGCCTTCCGTTCCGGCGATCTCGACCCAGGTCGAGCAGAAATTGGGATATCCCGGCGGCAAGTTCCAGCCGCCGCCGATCGTGACCATCGTGCCGTTATCCATCGTAACGATCGACCACATGACGTCATAGGAACCGTTGATCGGCTGCATGTAACCATAGGCGCCCTGCGAATAGACGCGCACCGGCTTGGCCGGTTCGAGCAGCCAGAAGACAAAGTCGAGATCATGGGTGGATTCCATCACCACCGGCGACAGCTTCACCCGCTTTGCGATCTTCGTGCCGAGCCCCCGGCTCAGGTGCCGACTTACCATCACACTGACGATTTTGCCCAGCGTGCCGTCGGTGATTTTCTTCTT
>VAZQ01000480.1:521-1094 GCA_005883115.1 Alphaproteobacteria bacterium
CCGGCTTTGAGGCAATCGCGCGTGATCGGGTAATGGTTCTGCTCCGGCGTGGTGCAGATATAGACCACGGAGATATCGGGGTTGTTCACGACGTTGTGGTAATCGAGCGTGGCCGTCGCCGGCTTGGTCAGCGCCTTGACCTCGGCCAGACGGTCGGGGCGGATTTCGCAGATGTGCAGTTTGTCGACTAGCGCCGAGCGCGAAAGCGTCTCGGCGCGAATGCCGCCGCACCAGCCGGTGCCGATCACTGCGACTTCGATACGTTGCACCTTCAATCCCCGTCTTGCTATCGACCGACAATGTCATGGCCGCGAGAGCAGGCATCCAGCAGAGACACACTGACTAACCGATGTGGCACGACCCCGCCACCCCGACCGGGATTCGATCTGCAAGGAATGCGCACGTTAAGCGACTTCTGCAACGCCGAACACCTCCGCTGCGAACCGCGGATAAACCTCGACGAGCTGCGGGGCGACGATGCTGCGCAGGATGCGCAGCGTCTCAGCCGTGGGCGCACGCGTCACCGGTACTTGCGGGGAATGCTCGAAATCGAAACCCGTGGTCTCGATGATT
>VAZQ01000480.1:1299-3218 GCA_005883115.1 Alphaproteobacteria bacterium
CGAGCCGAACGAGCCGGGAAAACGTACCACCGGGCGCGCGTAGTCGCCGATGCCGACGAGATTGATGTTGCCCTCGCCGTCGATTTGTCCGCCCGAGAGAAAAAACACGTCGATACGGCCCTGGCCGGCGCAGTCGAAGAGTTCGCGTCCGCCATCGGTGAAGAAGTTTTGTTGCCGGCTGCCTAAGAGCGATACGTAGGGCCGCCCGCCGCCGCGCTCGCGCGCCAGCAGTGCGGCGGCAGCGGGAATTGGCGAGGACGCGCCGATCGCGACGTGACGGGCATCTCCGATCAGGCGAGCAATGACGTCAGCGAGCAACTCCTCGTCGCGGAAAGGCTGCAAAGGGTCACGCGGCGCGTTGGGCATACACGTGCCGATCGAGATAAGCGGCAAATCCATCGACGCTCGCGGCCATGCGCGCGTATTCGCGAAGATGCGCCGCGTCCGCGCCGTAGTGATCGGCAAGCGCGAGCGGCCAAGCGCCTTTCGGCGCAACCGCAACCGTTTCGACGTAAAGGCCCCCCAGGGCGCCGGCCGCGAGCAAGTGATCGTCGAAAAGGCTTCCCTCGTGAAGCTTCTCCACCGTCACCACCGTCTTTGCGGCGGCGTGCGCCATGGTGGCGAGCTCGCGGTCGCGGCCGATCCAGACATTGCCCTCGCGATCGGCGAGCGGGGCGTGGAACAGCGCGACATCGGGCCTGATCGCCGGGAGCAGCACGATCGGATCGTCATCGTGGAAGGGATTGCCGATGACCTTCCAGTCCTTCCGATGCGCGAGCACATCGGAGCCGAGCAGCCCGCGCAACGGCATGAACGGAACACCCTTCTCCGCCGCCTGGAACGCGGCGTGCAGCGCCGGGCAGGTCGCGTCCTTCACCCGGACCGCGCCCGACGTGACGGCCGCCGTGAAGCGCGGCGCCGGGCCGAATTCGCCGAGGCTCACCGCGGAGGTCTCGATCGTCTCCACGCAGCCCGCGCCGATGAGCAGGTCGGCTTGCAGGCTCGAGGTCGGCAGCGCAATGAGATGCAAGCCTTTGACGCCGCGCCGGATCAACGCGCGCGTCGCCGCCATGGCAACGCCCGACGCCTCGCGCGGTACGGCCAGCACACAACCATCGGTGATGGGCGCCAGAGCTTCCTCGACCGTCCGGGCGATCATGGTCAGGGCTTAGGGGCAGGGGTGATGCAGGTGGGATGACGGACGGGCATCCGTCTCGGGATCTCCGCCCGCCTGCGCTTCACTACGGCGCGCGATCCTCCCCACAAGGGAGAGCGGTGGAGCTCGCGGCGTTGCTGTGGCCTCTGTCGTCACGACAGGGCCTGCTTCACACGATCCGGCGAGAACGGCACGCGGCGAATGCGCACCCCGGTAGCATCGAAGATGGCGTTGGCGATGGCGGCCGCCACCGGACGGGTCGAGGGCTCGCCGGCGCCGCTCGGTAGCACCTCGGGATGATTGATCAGCACCACGTCGATCGTCTCCGGCGCCTCGGCGATGTCGAGGATCGGGTATGTCATCCAATCTACGCTGGTCACGTTATTGGCGTCGAATTTGACTTCCTCCCACAGGGTGCGGCTTACGCCCTGGACGATGTTGCCCTCGATGGTGTGCTTGAGCCCGTCGGGGTTGATGATTTGGCCGCAGTCGTGGGCGACCGTGAACTTGCGCGCCCAGATTTTCCCGCTGGCGCGATCCACCTCGACTTCGGCAACGATGGCGACACGCGTGCCGCTGCGTTGCGCGTAGGCGACGCCGCGGCCGCTGACGATATTGCCGGTCTGATCCTTGCGCGGCGAGGGCTGCGCCTGCCATCCGGCTTTTTCCGCCGCGGCCTTGATCACCGCGACGTCACGCGCCGCCTTGACGTGCCGCAGCCGGAACTCGATCGGGTCGAGGCCGAGTGCCGCCGCCACTTCGT
>VAZQ01000480.1:3240-6079 GCA_005883115.1 Alphaproteobacteria bacterium
CCGGATCGCGCAGATGCGAGGTGCGCAGCGGCGAGGCGCGTCCGAGCAGCGGCGCGATCGTTTCCCACGCAAGCCGCTTATTCGCGAACTCGTAGGATTCCTCCGGCACCCGAAACGCATCGCCTGATCGGATGGCAACGCCCATCAATTGCCCCGCGAGCGTATCCGGCGGCTTTCCTTCGCGCGAGAACACGTCGAGTCGGGAGAAGCCCTTGCTCGTGAACTCGTAGGCAAAAACCTGGCCGGAGCCATCGATCGCTGCGCGCGCCCGGTGGATCGACGCCGGTCCTTTTGGATCCCAGCCGGTCGCCTGTGCGCGGGTGTATTGAACACGTACGGGCCTGCTCACGGCCTTCGCCAAGACGGCGGCGTCCATCGCCGCATCGCCGGCATCGTTGCGACCGTAGGAGCCCGGCCCGGGCACCCAGATGGCGCGCACGTTTTCTACCGGCATGTGCAGCATGGCGGCGATACCGTCGCGCGCGTAGTGCGGCTTCTGCGAACCTGTCCACAAGGTCGCCTGTCCGTCCTTTATCTCGACAACGGCACAGGCGGGCCCCATGCTCGCGTGCGACTGGAACGGCCATTCGTATTCGGCCTCGATGACGCGTGCGGCGGTTTTGAAGGCTTCGTCGACGTTACCGGTTTCCTTGCCGCCGACCTCGTGCTTGCGCACTGGGGCGCTGCGGATGTGATCGTAAAGCGCGGCTTGGTCCGGAAACGGTGGCTTGGTGTGCGACCATTCCACCTTGAGCTTTTGTGCCGCCTTGATTGCGTCCCACTCCTTGTCGGCGACGACGCCGAGGAACCCTTTCTCCCACACCACCCGCGCCCCGGGGATGTCCCTGATGGAGCTTTCGTCGACCTTCACCGGCACGCTGCCGGCGACGGCGGGCCTGATCATGCGGCCATGCACCATCTCCGGCCGCTTGATGTCGGTGCAGAAATCCGCTTGCGCATAGACCTTGGGCGCGATGTCCTCGCGCGCGATTGGCTGACCGACGATCCTGTGCTCCTTCCAGTCCTTCGGTTGTGCCTTGCCAGGAGCATAGAGCGCGTTATCGAGTTCCTTGTTCCAGTTGAGCTCGACGTTGAAGTAACGCCCGCCGATGAGCTCGGCGTAGGATAATTTCTTGCTTGCATCGGCTTTCGCATGCACGACGCCGTCGGTGACGGTGAGCGCGTCGGCGGATAAGCCGAGGCTCGCCGCCGCCATCTCGACGAGCACGCGGCGCGCCTCGGCGGCGGCCATGCGCAGCTGCCGGCCGCCCCGCTGGATGCCGGTCGAGCCCGATGCGCCGCCCTGGTTCACGCTGCTGGCGCTATCGCCCATGATGACTCTGACGGCCTTGAACGGCACGTCGAGCTCTTCCGCCACCATCTGGCCGATGGCAACGAACAGGCCTTGTCCCATATCCGTCTTGCCGAGGAACGCGGAGATGGTGCCGTCGCTGTTGACGGCGATGTAGGAGGACAGCTGCTCGGGCGTGAGCGGCGGCTTGCCGCCTTGCGCGAAGGCGTCGCCGACGCGCAGCACGGTATCGAACGCAACCGGCATGCCGATCGAGACCACCAGCGCGCCGCCCGTTTTGAGCAGCGAGCGCCGGGAGAGGCGAGAGAAGGGGGTGTGCACCTTGGTCATGCTCGCCTCCCTCAACCCATCATGGCAGCGGCACGCTTGACCGCGCGCAGAATGCCCATATGCGTGCCGCAGCGGCACTTGATGCCGGACAGCGCCTCCCTGATCTGCGTGTCGTTCGGTTTCTTGGTCCGCTCGAGGAACGCGGCCGCGGTCATGATCCAGCCGTTGAGGCAATAGCCGCATTGCGGCACCTGTTCCTCCACGAACGCCTTTTGCACCGGGTGCGGCTTCTCCGGCGTGCCGAGGCCAGCCAAAGTGACGACCTTGCTCTTGCCCACTGCCGACACGGGCGTCACGCAGGAGCGCACGGGCTGGCCGTCCACCTGTACGGTGCAGGCGCCGCATTGCGCCAAGCCGCAGCCGAAATGCGGATTGTTGAGCGCGAGCTCGTTGCGCAGCGCGTAGAGCAACGGTATGTCGGGGTCAGCGTCGATCGTGTGGATTTGGCCGTTCACGTCGAGATCTATTCGGGCCATGAGGGGCATCTCTCATTTGTAAGGGGCGGTCGGCGGCCGGGTCTCTTTGCTGCAATTGCGAATGCTTCTACATCGAGAAGGCTAGTCGAAGGTGCCGGCATTGGGAACAGCCTCGCTGCGCCTGTTTCCGGGCGGTAGGCACTCCTTGGATACATTCTTTCCGCGGCTCCCTCCTTCACAAGATCGAACAGCCGATCCCGTTCCCGCGGCGCATTTTCTCCGCGTCATTCCGGGGCGCAGGCGAAGCCTGCGAGCCCGGAATCCATACCCACCACCCGTGGTTATGGATTCCGGCCCTCGCCGCTATCGCCGCTCGGCCGGAATGACGAACTGAAAGCGTGAGCACCAAGCAACACCTCTTCGTTCCCGCGGCGCGTTTTTTGCGCCCGGGTTTTGTTTTTTGGCTTCGCTCACCCGAATTTACGGGGTGGCGGAGCGCCGAGAGTCGTCGGGTGCTTGCGAGGCACCCGTTGGGCCTGCACGTAACGCGCAGGCCAGGCGCCTAACGAGGCGCCTTGCGTCCCATGACGCGGGACGCCCGCCTCCCGGCGCTCTCACCGTGGCGATTTTAGGCTCCGGTCCCGCGCTTCCCTCACCGGAATTGCTTCCGGATCGGTCACAGCGAGCTCCTCGCGTCCGGGTCGTAGTGCCCGGCGGGCGGGGTCCCGTACCTCCCGGGGCGGCGGTTGCGAATCGCTGCCGCGGGACGCCACTCCTCGCT
>VAZQ01000481.1 GCA_005883115.1 Alphaproteobacteria bacterium
ATTGGGAGACGAAGCACGACGCGAAGTGGTCGAGCAGGGCGTGGCCGCCGATGCCATCGAAGTCCTCATCCGCGCGCACGTCCGCTACGCCGGAACCGACACTGCGCTGGTAGTACCTGCGTTCTCAGCGTCTTGCCCAGGCACGAGCGCCACTCGAGCTCGCCCGACTCTCCCCGCCATGAGGTCGGCCTTCGAGGCGGCGCATAAAGCGCGCTTCGGATTCATCGATGAGACCAAGGAGCTGGTGGTGGAAGCGGTTTCGGTCGAGGCGATCGGCGGGGGCGCAAAATTCAAGGAGCCGGTACTCGCGACCGCGCGTACGCCACTCCCCTCCCCCGCTCGACGGGCACAATTTTATTCGCACGGCCATTGGCATGAGGCCGCCGTCTTCACGCGCGATCAGCTTTCGCCCAGCCATGCGGTGCCCGGTCCCGCAATCATCATCGAGCCGCATCAAACGATCGTGGTCGAGGACGGCTGGCGCGCTGTCGTCACCGCCAAGAACCACCTAGTGCTTGATCGCGTCGTGCCGCTTAAGCGGCAAAGTGCGGTCGGTACGGCGGCCGACCCGGTGATGCTCGAAATATTCAATAATCTTTTCATGTCGATCGCCGAGCAGATGGGCGTGTCGCTGCAGAACACGGCTTATTCGGTCAACATCAAGGAGCGGCTCGATTTCTCCTGCGCGGTATTCGACGCCGACGCCACGCTGGTCGCGAACGCTCCGCACATGCCGGTGCATCTCGGCTCGATGGATCGCGCAGTCGAAAGCATCATTCGCGAGAACAAGGATAAGATCGCGCCGGGCGACGTCTACGCCATCAACGCGCCCTACAACGGCGGCACGCATCTTCCGGATATTACGGTGTGCACTCCTGTGTTCGACGCGGTCGGCCGCGAGCTCTTGTTCTGGGTCGCCTCGCGCGGGCACCATGCCGATGTCGGTGGCATTTCTCCTGGCTCGATGTCGCCCAACGCGACAACCATCGAAGAAGAAGGCGTCTACATCGATAATTTCAAGCTGGTGGACCGCGGCCAGTTTCGCGAGCAGGCGCTCTACGACCTTCTCACCGGCGCGAAATATCCCGCCCGCAATCCGCTGCAGAACGTCAATGACATCAAGGCGCAGATCGCAGCGAACGAGAAGGGAGTGCAGGAACTGCATAAGATGGTCGCGTATTTCACACTGCCGGTGGTGAAGGCCTACATGCAGCACGTGCAGGACAACGCGGCCGAGAGCGTTCGCCGCGTCATCGATCGCATCCACGATGCATCCTTCGAATACGAGATGGACCAAGGCACCTGGATCAAGGTCAAAATCCGGGTCGACAAGGTCAAGCGCGAGGCCACGGTCGATTTCACGGGCACCTCGCCGCAGCAGAACACAAATTTCAACGCGCCTGAGCCGGTGACACGGGCGGCCGTGCTTTACGTGTTTCGCGTCATGGTCGACGATGACATTCCGATGAACGGCGGCTGCCTGCGCCCGATCAACATCATCATTCCGAAACGATCGATGCTGTCGCCGGGGTATCCGGCGGCGGTCGTCGCCGGCAACGTGGAAACGTCCCAGGCTGTGACCAACTGCCTATTCGGCGCGCTTGGCGCGCTCGCGGCCGCACAAGGCACCATGAACAATCTCAACTTTGGCAACGCCAGATACCAATATTACGAGACAATATGCTCCGGCTCGCCGGCAGGCCCGGGCTTTCCGGGCACCGACGCCGTGCACACGCACATGACCAACACGCGATTGACCGATCCGGAGGTGCTCGAGTTTCGCTATCCCGTGGTGCTCGAGGATTTCCACATCCGCAAAGGTTCGGGCGGGCGCGGCCGCTGGAACGCGGGCGACGGTGTCCGCCGCACCATTCGCTTTCTGGACAAGATGGATTGCACGATTCTGTCCGGTCACCGTCGCGTGCGTCCGTTCGGCCTTGCCGGCGGCGACGCCGGCCAGGTCGGCGAGAACGCTGTGCGGCGCAAGGATGGCCGCATCGAAAAGCTCGAGGGGTGCGATGCCACGGTGATTGACGCCGGCGAGGCGATTATCATCCAGCCGCCGACCGCCGGCGGGTATGGCAAGCCGGAGGTTAATTCACCGACCGATGAGCGGTAGGAACAAATGGCCGGGACGAGCCGGCCATCAACTCACCTAGAATCTTACGACTGCTGGATGGCGGACACCAACCAATGGCCGCCGCGTACGCGCATGAACGTCCAGATTTCGGTGGCTTCGTCAGGTCCGCCTTGCAGCACGCGGCCGCTCTCGCGATCCAGCATCTCATCCACGAGCGAGTAGCGCATCGCGACGGTAGCGTAATCGGTCTCGCCCTCGCGCCAGGCCTCGGCGAGATCGCCTTGCACCAGCTTGACGTCGGACACGCGATTGACGACAGCCTTGCTCGCATTCGCGGCGAGCTCGTCCGAGAAATACGAGAGGATTTCGGGCGTGGCGAGCCTGCGCAACCGCGCAAGGTCCTCGGCGCTGTAGGCGCTCTGCACCTCGCCGAGAATCTTTTCGAACGCATTAAAGTCGTCAGGCGTGAGCCCGACTTCGTCGGTGCCCGATGCGCGCGCGCTTGACGCGCCAGCGCCGCCGCCGAATGCCATA
>VAZQ01000482.1 GCA_005883115.1 Alphaproteobacteria bacterium
TTGTCGCCGCTCTTGGAGCATAAGCGGACGTAACGCGGACACCGCGGAATCGACGCGAATGACCCCCAAGCGGTCATAGAGCGGATTGAAATCCCGCAGCGCAGCAGTGCCGACGAGCTGTGCGGGTATTACCTTGCCGTCTCGCCAGTCTGACCAGCACACTGGTTCATCGCGCCGTGGCCTATGCGTTGAACCATGTCATGCCCGCCAAAATGGCTCCTATCTGGTAAGCTCAAGCAGCAAGAGAACTCCTAAACCAGGAGGCGTACACCATGTCAGATGCGTCGAAGCAAGGAAGTTGGACCAGACCGGCGGCGATGGCGATCCCAAAAGGGGGATTCTTCAAGGATAAGGTAGAGCAAGGGAGATACGGACCGATTTTTCCCAAAACTCCAGCGTGCTATGGCTTCTCGATTCTTGCGAAAGTCATCCCCGGAAGGGAAGAGCGCTTCTACGAGTATGCTAGGAACATCGAGCAGGCCGTCGCGGCCCAGCCCGATTGTCTCGCTGTGCTCAAGCTGCACTACCTGCGCTGGGTGCTCTTCCCGATCAAAGGGGACACCTATTTCATGTATCAGGGCATCTTCGATACGGACTTTGACAAGTACACCGAGGATGCCGTGGCTCTGTTCGCGGCGACCGGGCTCAAGACCGTCTTCGAAAACCTCGAAGGCTTCCCGGCGGACTGGCAGACCAATGCTCCGGCATTCGTAAAGTTCGTCCGCGAGCATCAGTGTCCGAGCTTTTTGGAATACGGCGAATACCCCTATGTGAGCGCAGACGAAATCAAGAAAGCGCTCATGCTCAAGGCGGCATTCTCGAACATGCTCGACCAGATGCAGTGAACTGGGAACAGCGCATCTGCGGGGTTCCACGTACCGGCGCACTGCGTCCATCAGTTCTTTCATGGTCAGTCATCCTCATGTTTCGGGGCTCGCAACATGAACGGATAGAGCCAGCCGAATTGACCGTCACCGGCGACAACGCATACGTGGTGGTTCCCCTCGTCCATGACATTCAAAGTGCACGGCAAACAGGTCACGCAGACTGGCGCGACCTTTACGGTGGCTCTCCGCAAGCTCAACGAAGAGTGGCGCATAGCGGCCTGGGCATGGGCAAAAGGTCAATAGCGGCGCAGATGATCGCTTCAGGCCAGGACTTTGCCCGCGACCTCTGAGTAGGTGTCATGCTTGAATTCGATGACATTCAGCACATCCTGCTGATGCGAGTGCCAGCGCTGACGGGGCGATACGAATTCCTCTCGTTTCGAAATACGACGGGCGGACGGACATGGCTGTCGGCGATCCGGGAGAAGGTTCAGTCTGCCGCGGAGGTCCGTGCTTCGGTCGAACAGGAAAAGCGCTGGGTGACCGTGGCGTTCACTTGGAATGGCCTGCGTGCATTGGGTGTTGACGAGGCTTCGCTGGCCACGTTCCCTGAAGAGTTCAGGCAGGGCATGGTGGCCCGCGCGGAGATGCTCGGCGACACAGGAGCAAACCATCCAGACAACTGGGTAGGTGGCCTGGCGAGCCCGAGTCTCCACGCCATCGTTATCCTTTTCGCCGGCGATGAAGCGGAGCGCGAGCGATGCGTGACGGAGCACAACAAATTCATCGCGCAGTGCAGCGACGTGCAAGTGCTCTCGTCGCTTGACCTGGCGGCCGTACCGCCATTCATCTATGCGCACGACCACTTCGGCTATCGCGATCGACTCTCGCAGCCCGTCATTGAAGGCAGTGGCGAGGTGCCGACCCCTGGCTCCGGCGCGCCGCTCAAGCCGGGTGAATTCATCCTCGGTTACCCGGACGAAGCTGGACCGCCCGCCAATCTGCCGCAGCCCGAAACTCTCTCTCGCAACGGCAGCTTCATGGCCTATCGCCGGCTGCAAGAGCATGTCGGCAGGTTCCGCGAGTTCCTACGCCAGAACGCTGGCACTCCCGAGGAACAGGAGCTTTTGGCAGCGAAGCTCATGGGTCGCTGGCGGAGTGGTGCGCCGCTCGTGCTGTCCCCTAACAAAGACGATCCAATACTGGCCGCCGATCCGCAGCGGAACAACGACTTCAACTACAAAGAAATGGACCCGCAGGGCTACGCGGTGCCGCTGGGATCGCACGCGCGGCGCATGAATCCCCGCGACACAGCAGCGAACGTGAACCGGCGTCGCATGATCCGTCGCGGGGCCACCTATGGCCCTCACTTGCCGGAGGACGCACCGGAGGACGGCGTGGAGCGTGGCATCGCCGCTTTTGTGATCTGCGCGAGCCTGATCCGCCAATTCGAGTTCGCGCAAAATGTCTGGGCTAACGACCGTAACTTTCACGAACTCGGCAATGAACGTGATCCGGTCATCGGCAACCAGGACGGTACACTCGAATTTAAAATTCCCAAGCGTCCAATCCGCAAGAAAATCACCGGATTGCCGGCCTTCACTACCGTGAGGGGTGGTGCCTACTTTTTCCTCCCCGGTATCAAAGCGCTCCGCTACCTCGCGACGTTAGGTGATGTACGTTGAAGGGGAATACGTCTCGTTCATC
>VAZQ01000483.1 GCA_005883115.1 Alphaproteobacteria bacterium
GTGCGCTTAATAAAAAGGTCAAGCTAAGGCAGGGCGAAAGGGAGCGTATCGTTACCAAGGCCGAGGCCGGCATCGAGCAGCTCGTCAATCAGTTCGCCCAAGGTGACCGCCATGCCTGGCGCGGCCTCATGACTCTAGCTGACAAAGTTGGCGTCGATCTTGCGGCCGGCCAACGTAAAGCAATCGAGGAGGCGCTGGCCCCAAACCACCAGGCGATCATCGATGCATATATCGCGCGGCAGAAGGACATGAAGGCGGCGTCTAGCCCCTCGCCCGTTTTGGCCCCACCGGAGCTGTTGGATGATGATTCCGAAAACTCGTAACCGGATAGAAGATGCGTCACGCGCCATCCCTTGGATGCTGATCCCAGGCTTTCCTGGGTAAGCGAAGCAAGCGCATTGCCACATCGATCGAGAGGACATTGACCGGGCCAATCATCAAATGACCGAAACGAAAAGCAGGCCAGTGAAAATATCCGCAACAACGCCAGCGTGAACCATGACTTCGGCACCGCATTTGCCCGACCAAATCGAGTACTCGCCCCGGCGGGTGCTACAAGCGATACTCGCGGTCGATCTCATGACTTTCATCGAATACACGTTCGGGGTCGTGCGGCCAGATGTGATCTTTAAGCCGAACTGGCATATTGAAGCCCTTGCTCATGCATTGTCCCAAGTCGCCTCGGGCGAGTCGAAGCGCCTCATCATTACGTTACCCCCGCGCAATCTTAAGTCGATCTGCGCCTCTGTGGCCTTGCCGGCTTGGTTCCTCGGCCATCACCCATCGGAGCGCGTGGTTGCGGTTTCCTACTCCGACGCCCTGGCCCGCACACATGCGAACGATTTTCGACGCGTCGTAAACGATCCCCTTTATCAAGCAACCTTTCCCGGTATGGTGATCGAGCGCGACACGGACCGCGAAATCACGACAACCAAACGCGGTCGCCGTTACGCGACCTCGATTGAAGGTACGCTGACTGGGCTCGGCGGCAATCTGGTGATCATCGACGATCCCCTGAAATTGGGCGACGTTCATTCGGAGGCGATACGAAGCCGAAGCATCGAATGGTACCGATCAACCCTGGTCACCCGGCCTGATGACAAGAAGGCGGCGCGAATCGTTCTCGTCATGCAGCGCGTTCATCAGGACGATCTCGTCGGGCACCTTCAGGAGCAAGGCGGTTTCGAAATCTTGAATCTGCCGGCGATCGCGCAACAAGAGGAGACCTATTATCTCGGTGGCGGTCGCGACTATACCCGACAGAAGGGTGAACTTCTCCACCCCGAGCACGAGCCAGCCGATGTGCTGGCCGAACTCAAGCGTGAGATGGGCCCTATTGCGTTCTCGGCGCAATATCAGCAGAGCCCGATACCGCCGGGTGGCACAATCATCAAGAGAAAATGGCTCACGACCTACGATCAGATCGGTTCTCAGCCGGGTGACCGCATCATCATGAGCTGGGACATTGCTTTGAGTGAAATCGAATCCGGCAATTATTCTGTATGTGTCGTACTGCTCAAACGCGGGGAGGTTTTTTTCGTCCTCGAAGTCATCCGCGGCCGCTTTCCGTTCGAGACCCTCAAGCGAAAAGTCATCGAAGTGAAGAAACGATATAGTTATGGTTCTCCCACACTCCTAATCGAAGATTCGCCAATCAGCCGCGGGCTCATTCAAAGCCTACGCGAGCAATCAATCAATGTCACTGCCTACAAGCCCGACACCGATAAGCGTTCACGTTTGATAGCGCAAACCGACCTGTTTGCCGGAGGATCGGTGCCTCTGCCGCGCCGCGCAAGCTGGCTTGAAGAATTCACCGCTGAACTGCTCGCTTTCCCTGGGCGTCACGACGATCAAGTAGACGCCCTCGCCCAGGGACTTGAATGGGGACGGCAGTCCCGCGGCGTTACACGGGTCGGCACCTATCTTCTCGGATGAGCGCTGTCCGCTCCGCGACCAAGCGCCCGCGCACGCGATGTAGTGACTGAACTTCGAGCTGCGCCTCGCTCTTGATCTCTACATACCGCATGGTCGGCCGTGTCGCTGCTTCCGCAGGCATTCACGTGCGGGTCGCGTTCCTCAAGCAAGACCATCACCTCCAAATGGTCACATCTGGCTTGCAACGCACGGCCGGTCCATACAGTCGTGCCAACAGCGATGATAACCTCTTTAGTGCCTCGAACGGGAGCCCCGCTCATGACTGCCCTCGCTCTCGCCCTGCACATCCTCGGCGCCGTCGTCTGGGTCGGCGGCATGTTCGCGATCTATGTCTGCCTGCGACCGGCGCTCGGCACGCTCGAGCCGCCGCAACGCCTGCGGCTCATGCGGATCACCTTCCAGAAATTCTTTCCATGGGTTTGGATAGCAATCCTGCTGCTGCTTGCTAGCGGCTACTGGATGTTTTTCACGACCTTCGGTGGCTTTGCCGGTGCCGCTCTGCACCTCCACCTGATGCAGCTGATCGGCTGGCTGATGATCGCGCTGTTCGTCTGGCTGTTCCACGGACCGTGGCTAGCGTTCAAACGGGCTGTCGACGCCGAGGACTGGCCGAGCGCTGGCGTCCGCCTCAATCGCATCCGACAGATCATCGCCGTCAACCTGCCGCTCGGCCTGCTCGTCGTCGTCATCGGCGCCAGTGGCCGTTACTGGCGCTAGCCCTCAGTCGGACAGCTTTGATGAACCAAAGCTCCGGGCTCTCCATGCAATTTCCGGGCTCTCCATGCAATAAAGCGCGCTCGGCGTTTCTCTTACCTAATCAATACGGATGAGGTTTTCGGCACACACAATGGCGTCCCGGCCTTCACCGAGTACGGTATCGAGTGCCTCAAGCAAATCATCGCAGACAAAAGGGCGGCC
>VAZQ01000484.1:0-2774 GCA_005883115.1 Alphaproteobacteria bacterium
GCCGAAAAATCCGATTTCCGAGCGCGTAGCTGGCGTTGCTGCTATTGGTCGGATCGAAGGCGCAGGCGTTGTCATTGTTTTCCTCAAGTTGCTTCGCCCTTGCGAACGACGCGAGCCGGCACACCATAGGCATGGCTGTTGTCGGGAATGTTTTTCACCACAACCGAGCCGGCACCGATTACACAATTCGCACCCACGCGCACTCCATTGATGATAGCGGAGCCGATACCGACGAAGCTCCTGCTACCCACTAAGGCGCGGCCACCGAGCGCAACACGGGGCGCAAGTTGCGCGCCGTCTTCGACGATGCAGTCGTGATCGACCGAAGCGCAGGTATTAATGATGCAGTTACGGCCGATGCTGGCGCCAGGCTGAAGCACAGCGCCCGCAAAGACGACTGAACCTTCGCCCACCGTAACGCCCTGCGCGATCACTGCAGATGGGTGAATGGTTGTACCAAGCATCCGTCCGTCTCCGGTTACCATGGTCGCGAGCTTGTCCCGGATCGCTTCGTCACCAGTTGCGATGATAACCGCACCGATGTCGCGGGGGAGAGCGCTGATCTTAAAAATAGGTCGAGCAAGGTACAGCCCGCTTTTATGGTCATCAACGAATGCCACGACCTCATGCTTCCCTTCCGCCCGAATTGTTTCAAACACGACGCTAGCGTGCCCGCCGCAGCCCCATAAAGCGACTTTCATCGCGATCTCTCCAGCAACTTTGTCGCAGCCTAGCGCGCACCTGCCGTCAAACGCAAATTCATGAAAAATTCCAATTAGATCAGCTTGAACCCTATTGCGTGAAATGGGATAAAATCCGCGCTTGGCGCTTCTCATCCTGGAAAAGAACTTTGCACATTCATCTCGTTAATCTTGATCGCTGCCCTGAACGTGTAACTGAATTTTGCGATCTCAACCGGTATCTGACTAGTGTATCCCGATTCCCGGCAATCGATGGGCGCACGCTTGATCTTGATTCGCTCGTCCGTCGTGGCCTCGTAACGAAAGATATACTTACGATGTGCACCGTTGGCGCAGTCGGAAATGCAATGTCGAATTTGACTTTGTGGGAAGCGGGCATTGCGCGCAATCAAGTTGTCACTATCTGCGAAGATGACGCGGTGTTCAATTACGGATTTGAGGCTTGTGCTGAGAAGGTGATGAAGCGCCTACCCAACGATTGGGATATCATCTATTGGGGATTTAACTTTGATATGTTTGTCGTCTACGACATTCTTCCCGGCGTATCCCCGTCCATTGCGATATTCAACCAAGAGCAGATGCGGGCGAGAATCAAGGAATTCCAAACTCAGACAATTTTCCCGCAGCCGTTCAAAACTGTATGGGCATTTGGACCGTGCTGTTACTCGATCTCCCCCAAAGGGGCAAAAGTCATTAAAAGCAAAATTCTCCCGTTGCGGCCCCGGGTAATTCCTTTCCCCGAAGCGAAGGGGGTCCCACCTTACAGTCCCGCATGGCGCACGGTTGGTCTGGACAACTTCATAAACGCAATCCATCGTGAGATCAGCTCGTTTGTTTGTATTCCGCCGCTTGTGGTGTCAAAGAACGAACCGGGGAAGTCGACGATACAAGACCGATGAAGTGCGCGGGGCTTAGCTTAGGCTGCCAAAGCCCATAAGGGTCGGGGGGTCCTCGCACGTCAGGCACTCGTTGCGGCGGCCGAGCCCCAGCCCAAATCCAAATTAGAGAGGCCCGCTAGCCCGCAAGAGGGCGGCGCCTGCGCGGCCAAGCAAGCCAGAGATGGGCTGAGGGTGCTCCAAGCAACGGCGTTAAACCAGAGTCCCGGCCTTGGGTCATAGCCCGCGCCTTCGATCCCCCCGAACTCCAAGCTCACCACGCCCACCTTCGAGAGCAGCGCGTCCTTGATGAACGAATAGAGGACGAGAAAACCAGGATTGTGCTGCATGAAGACGTGATTGACGTAGTCCGTCTCCTGCTCGGCCGCCGCCACGTCCTCGGGCCCGACCGGCGCGAACTGCACCACCTCCTCGCCGCCGGCGAAAATATCCATCAGCGGCGCCATCAGCCCCTCGATCGTGTCCGCCACATCGAACGACACCGCCTTCGAGCGCCCCTCCGGTGCCGGCATGTCCTTGGACATGTCGCCCATGTAGTAGCTCAGCGCCGAGGCGCGCTCGTCGGAGAGCTTCGAGGCCGTGCGCGCGGTCCGCTCGGCCGAGAGCAGCGCCTTGAGATCGATCAGCGGCATTTTCGGCATGTGCGGCATCCGTGCGCGCGCGTCTTCGACCGAAAAAAATGCGCGGGCGGACCGGCGTTGGGGCTCGGGAAGCGCCAACACGATCCGCCCGCGCCGATGCCCGCCGAGGCGCCCCAAGGGGGCCGGGCATCGAAACGGTGCTCACGACGCAATTTCGGTGAATACGCGCTTCTCGAAGATTCTCGTTACAGGAGTCAACAGCAAAATTCCGCGGCAACGATTCTCCCGCCAGCCGTGCGGTTTCGAAGCGATGGTGACAGCGGCTTCGGGCGAGGCTCCTCGCCGAGCCAAGCTCGTCACCCGCGGGCTTGACCACGCAAGTCGGATTTATCCGACTTGCGCGCTTGAATGACCTGAAATCGGGTAAACCCGATTTCGGGTGGTCCATCTTTCTCGCAAGAAGATGGATGCCCGGGTCAACGGGGTCCCCGCCGACCATGTCGGCGGGGTGCCCCAGCCCGGGCATGAGAGAATCCGGCCGCAATTTCGGTGAATACGCGCTTGCGGCCGTGGGCCCCCCAGAGCCGCGCGATGAA
>VAZQ01000484.1:2791-4781 GCA_005883115.1 Alphaproteobacteria bacterium
ATGGCCGGGTTTGACCAGAGCCGCGACGCGCTAGGCGTAACTGTCACGTCGGTGCTTAGGAATTTCGCTGATGCCACTCGTATACCGACCTGCCAGCGAGCAAGATTTAGGACGAGCCCAAGAGCTGGTCGTTCGTAGCATCAATGACCTGACTGAACGTCACGGCTTTGGTCCAATGGCGGTCATACGTCCGACTCAATTTCAATCGTTTTCTTTGAAGGACGATCCCGATGGCTTGTGGGTGGCTGAGGATACAGGTGAACTCCTCGGCTTTGCCTTCAGTTGGGTCTGTGGGGCCTTATGGTTTCTCGCGGAGTTGTTCGTGTCTCCCGGCCATCAGGGCCGCGGTATCGGCAATGAACTTCTGAAGCGAACGTTGGATCATGCGCAAAAAAGGGGAACAACGAACAGGGCCCTGATCACCTTCACATTCAACACGGTATCGCAAGGACTCTATATTCGGCACGGAATGTTCCCGCGGCTTCCAATTTACAATTTCAAGGTCGCGCGCAAACTCTTGATCGACCGTTTGCAGGGCGCACAATTGCGTTACGTGCCCCTCGAGGAGAAACCCTCACATCTGCACAGCCTCGCCCACATCGACGAACGAGCCCTGGGAGTGACACGCGAGAAGCACCACAGGCATCTGATCAGCGACAGCGGGATAAGAGGTGTTATCTTTCAGGCAGAAGACGATTGTGTGGGCTACGCCTACATTTCGCCGGACGGTCATATTGGACCACTGGGTGTCGCGGAACCGGAAGTCCTCGGCGCCGCGTTCAAGGCGGCACTGCAGTTGGCTGCCAACAGCGGTTGTTCGCACGTATCAGCGTTCCTTCCCGGTACGAGTGACGTTGCTCTCAGCATTGCTGTAGAGCACGGGATGCGCATCACGTTTCCAATGGTGCTCGTATCGACGCACGATTTTGGAAATTGGACTCAGTATCTGCCCCGCAATCCGGGTTTCATGTGACCGCAAATGCTCGCTTTTAGCACGTCGCGACGGGTCAGGGGTCCCCGCCGACCATGTCGGCGGGGGTGCCCCGGCCCGGGCATGAGCAATCCAGCGCGCTGTTTCGGTGAATACGCGCTTCTCGAAGATTCTCGTTACGGCAGTCAACAGCAAAATTCTGCGGCGGCGATTTTCTCGCCGCCGGTGCGGCTTAGAAACCCGGCAAGCGCAGACCTTACAAGAATGCGCTGCATAGCTATGGAACGGCACGCCGCCCAAGGCATTCTGATTGAGTGCGAGGATCCATGATGCACTCGCGGGCCGATGACTATCGCCGCCGGGCAATTGTGGCGCAGCAACGCGCCCAACGCGCCGCCGATCAGGGGCTCAGAGAGGCGTTCGGACAGGTCGCGGCCGATTGGTCCGCGCTGGCCGAACAAGCGGAATGGCTGGACCGGTACCACGAGCTCGCGCGCCAACCCGGCAACGACTAGGGGCGCGTACGCATAAACGCGGGCATTGGCCGAATCTCCGTGCTCAATTGCTGGCGCTGATGCCGGCGGCCTTGATGATCGGGCCCCACTTGTCGATTTCGGATTGAAGCAGCGCTCCCATCTCCTCGGGCGTCGAACTTTCGACCACGACGCCGAGTGGCTCGAATCTGGCCCGCACTGCGGGTTCGGATAAGGCCGTAACGGTCGCGGCGTTGAGCTTGGCGATGATCTCGGCCGGCGTTTTTGCCGGCACGAACAGCGCATACCAGGACGACACGTCAAAGCCTGGAACGCCGGACTCGGAAATGGTCGGCAGTTCCGGCGCGGTCGGGAAACGGTTGCGCGTGGTGACCGCGAGCGCGCGCAGTTGCCCGGAGCGCACGGTTTGCAGGAGCGAGCCGGTCGTGTTGATCGCCGAATCGACGCGGCCCGCGATGGTGTCGGTAATGGCGCCGGCCCCGGCGCCGCGATAGGGCACGTGGACGAGTTCGATGCCGGCCATGCGCTTGAGCAATTCACCGGACAGGTGCGGCGTGGTGCCGAT
>VAZQ01000485.1:0-2395 GCA_005883115.1 Alphaproteobacteria bacterium
CCCTGGGCTACGGTCGGCACGAGCATGCACCACGCCGGGTGCTGCCGTTCTATCCAGCTTTCCTCGCCGGCATGAACATCGTCGTGCTCGCCGATGATGCGTTCACATTTCTGGTGTCGTGGGAGTTCATGTCGCTGTCGTCCTGGGCGCTGGTCATGGCGCATCACCGCGTCGTCGACAACGTGCGGGCAGGCTACCTCTACCTGATCATGGCAAGCTTCGGGACCGTTGCCTTGCTGCTTACCTTCGGGTTGCTGGCAGGACCAGACGGTGGCTATGCCTTTGATGACATCCGTGCTGCCCAGCCCTCGGCCACGCTCGCGGCCTCCGTTCTGATCCTCGCGCTGATCGGCGCCGGCTCCAAGGCAGGCCTCGTGCCGCTGCACGTCTGGCTGCCGCTCGCGCATCCGGCCGCCCCCAGTCATGTTTCGGCGCTGATGAGCGGGGTCATGACGAAGGTCGCCGTCTACGGTCTCGTGCGCATCGTATTCGATCTCATCGGCACGCCTGCCTGGTGGTGGAGCATGGTCGTACTCGCGCTCGGTGGCATCACGGCGGTGATGGGCGTGCTTTATGCGCTGATGCAACACGATCTCAAGCGCCTGCTTGCGTACCATACCGTGGAGAACATCGGGATCATCTTCATCGGGCTCGGCCTTGCACTTGCCTTCAAAGCGTACGGCATGGCGTGGGCGGCGGCGCTCGCGCTCACCGCCGGCCTGCTGCACGTGTTCAACCATTCCGTGTTCAAGAGCCTTCTGTTTTTCGGCGCAGGCGCGGTGCTCACCAGCACCGGCGAACGCGACATGGAGCACCTCGGTGGGCTTATCCACCGCATGCCGCAGACGGCTTTTGTTTTTCTCGTCGGCTGCGCGGCGATTTCGGCGCTGCCGCCGCTCAACGGTTTCGTATCAGAATGGCTGACCTTCCAAGCGATCCTCGTTAGCCCGCAGCTACCCTCTTGGGGGCTCAAGCTCTTGGTGCCGGCGGTCGGCGCACTTCTTGCCCTATCGGCGACTCTGGCCGCGGCGTGCTTCGTCAAGGCGTTCGGTGTGACCTTTCTCGGCCGCGTCCGCACGCCGGCGGCCGAGAACGCGCGTGAAACCGACCGGTTCTCCCTCGCCGCAATGTTTTTTCTCGCCGCGCTCTGCCTTGTTGCAGGCATCCTGCCCGGCGTGTTCATCGATGCGCTGGCGCCCGTGATGCAGGCATTGGTGGGTGATCGTATGCCGGTGCAAAGCAACGTCGATTGGCTCTCGATCGTGCCGATCGCCGAGAGCCGAAGCTCCTATAACGGTCTCTTGGTCTTTGTGTTCATGGTGCTATCGGGCGTGCTCGCGGCCTGGGCGATCCACCGGCTGGCTTCTGACAAGTTGCGCCGCGCGCCGGCGTGGGACTGCGGATACCCCGAAGCAAGTCCAGCAACTCAATACACGGCTTCGAGCTTCGCGCAGCCCATCCGCCGTGTGTTCGGCAGCGTCATGTTTCGCGCCCGTGAGCACGTCGAGATGCCCTCACCAGGCGATGCACGGCCGGCGCGGTTTAGCGTGGAATTGCATGATCTCGTGTGGGACGCGCTCTATGCGCCGATCGCAGGCGGCGTTGGCTTCGCCGCCGATAAACTCAATCACCTGCAGTTCTTGACCATTCGACAATTCCTCAGCCTTGTCTTTGCCGCGCTCGTACTCTTGTTGCTGGTGCTTGCGATATGGCCGTGATTTTCGATTTTGCCGTTCAGGCGGCGCAGATGCTGCTGGTCCTGCTATTGGCGCCGCTGCTCACGGGCTTCACGCGCACGCTGAAGGCGCGCCTGCTGCTGCGGCGCGGACCGCCCGTCACCCAGCCTTACCGTGACCTCGTGCGCCTCATGCGCAAGGAGGTGGTGCTTGCGGAGAATGCCTCGTGGCTGTTTCGGGTAAGTCCCTATCTGATTTTTGCCGCCACTTGGGTCGCGGCATCTTTGGTGCCGACATTCCGCACCGGTCTCTTGTTTTCGTGGTCCGCCGATCTCATCGCCATCGTCGCGCTTCTCGGCAGCGCCCGTTTCTTCCTGGCCTTGGCCGGTCTCGATGTCGGAACGAGCTTTGGCGGCATCGGCTCGAGTCGAGAGGTGATGATCGCCTCGCTGGCGGAGCCGGCGATGATCATGATCATCTTCACGCTCGCGCTGATTGCTGGTTCGACGCAGCTGTCGACCATGGCTGGCTTTCTCCTTTCGTCCGAGGTGGGGCTGCGGGTTTCCCTGGCGCTTGCGCTCCTCGCTTTGATCATGGTGGCAATCGCGGAAAACGCCCGCATTCCTGTCGACAATCCGGCGACCCATCTCGAATTGACCATGGTGCATGAGGCCATGGTGCTCGAATATTCGGGGCGTCACCTGGCGCTCATCGAGCTC
>VAZQ01000485.1:2518-2876 GCA_005883115.1 Alphaproteobacteria bacterium
ATCGCCAAGCTCGCAATCGGCGGCCTCTTGCTCGTGCTGTTCGAGACGTCGATTGCCAAGATGCGCGTGTTCCGCGTGCCGGAATTCCTGGGCGCCGCGCTGATGCTCGGCCTGCTGGCGACGCTTCTGCGGTTCGTATCGCGGGGCCTGTGATGCGCGGGATCACTTTCGACATCGCCCACCTGCTTGCGGGTACGCTGGTGCTGGTGAGCTTCCTCGAGCTCTATCAGGATCGGCTCTATGCGCTGCTCAACACATACGCGCTGCATGCCTTCGTGCTGGCGCTCTCGGTAGCCTGGCAGGCGTACATCCAAGATGCGCCGCATCTTTACGTGACCGCTGCGATCGCCCTGGTTTT
>VAZQ01000486.1 GCA_005883115.1 Alphaproteobacteria bacterium
CATGCTTAGGTTCGAAGCGCCGACGATTGATGAGCTCTTCACGAGCTTCCGGCTCTGGCACGGCGGCGATTGGGTCATGGAACGCTGAGCACATAAGCGGGGGCTGGTGGTGTGCCCATCCCTCGCGGTGCACAGTCGGTCCGTTCAGGGTTTTCTGCGGGCACCGCATGTGAGCGGCTGTGTCGAGGTTTTCGCTTGCGCACGCAGCGTCCAGCGCCATATCTAACTGCAAAACGTGTGAATGCCGGCGCAAACCGGCTCCCCGCCATAGCGGGCCTATCTCCGCCCCCTGGCCTTTGACAAGGAGGAAACATGTCCATGAAACGCCGTGAACTTCTCAAAGTTGGCGCGGCTGGCATAGCCGTCTCGGCGCTCGCTGCGCCTGCCATTGCCCAATCGACGCCGGAGGTCAGATGGCGACTGACGGCAAGCTGGCCAAAATCGCTCGACACCATCTACGGCGCTTGCGAGACCTTTGCCAAACACGTGTCCGAGGCGACTGACCGCAAGTTCCAGGTTCAAGCCTTTGCCGCGGGCGAGATCGTGCCTGGCTTGCAGGTTCTCGATGCCGTTCAAAACGGCACCGTCGAGATGGGCCATTCGGCCATGTACTACTATATCGGCAAAGATCCGACCTGGGCCCTGTTTTGCGCCGTGCCCTTCGGCCTTAACGGCCGCCAGCAGAATGCTTGGTTCTATGACGGCGAGGGCCTGAAATTAATGAATGAGTTTGCGAAGAAATCCAACGTGTATTGCCTCGTCGGCGGCAATACCGGTGCGCAGATGGGCGGCTGGTTTCGCAAGGACATCAAAACGGTCGACGATCTCAAAGGGCTCAAGTTCCGTATAGGCGGCTGGGCCGGCAAGACGCTGCAGAAGCTCGGCGTGGTGCCCCAGCAGATCGCCGGCGGCGACATCTATCCGGCATTGGAGAAGGGGACCATTGACGCGGCCGAATGGGTCGGTCCGTACGATGACGAAAAGCTCGGTTTCTACAAGGTCGCGCCATACTATTTTTATCCGGGCTGGTGGGAAGGCGGCACCGCGCTGCACTTCCTCATCAACCAGGCAAAATGGGACGAATTGCCGAAGAGCTATCAGGCGATCGTCACGGCGGCCGCTGCTTTCGCCAACGTTGAAGCGACTGCCAGATATGATGCGCGTAACCCAGCCGCCTTGAAGCGGTTGATTGGGGCCGGCACGCATCTGCGTCCCTTCCCGCAACCGATCATGGAAGCTTGCCTGAAGGCATCGAACGAGATCAATGCCGAGACTTCGGCGGCGAATGCCGATTACAAGAAGGTGTTGGACTCAATGCAGGCGTTCCGCAACGACGAATATCTGTGGTGGCAAGTTGCGGAATACACCTATGATGCCTTCATGATCCGTACGCGCAGTCGGACATGAAACGAGGTTAGTAGCGAGACCGCAGCTCGCGTGCGCGGGCTGCGGCAAAGGCCGGTAAATCCAGGGGAGGAACCATGAAACGTCGTCAATTTCTTGGCGCGGTGAGCCTTGCCGCTACGGCGAGCGCGATCGCCAAGCCTGCGATCGCGCAATCCATGCCGGAACTCAGGTGGCGTCTCACTTCGAGCTTTCCAAAATCGCTCGACACCCTGTACGGCGCGGCGGAGGCTTTCGCCAAAGCTGTCGCCGAGGCGACGGACAACAAGTTTCAGATCCAGGTTTTTGCCGCAGGCGAGATCGTGCCGGGCCTGCAGGCGGCCGATGCGGTGCAGAGCGGTACCGTCGAGATGTGCCACACCGCCTCGTACTATTATTTCGGCAAGGATACCACCTTCGCCTTCGGCACATCGGTGCCGTTCGGCCTCAACAGCCGCATGCAAACCGCGTGGATGTCTTTCGGCGGCGGCATGGAACTGATGAACGACTTCTACAAGAAGTTCAACATTTACGGGATTCCGGCCGGCAACACCGGCGCCCAAATGGGTGGCTGGTTTCGCAAGGAGATCAAGGAACTCTCCGATCTCAACGGGCTCAAGATGCGCATCGGAGGATTTGCCGGGCGAGTCATTTCCAAGCTCGGCGTCGTGCCACAACAGATCGCCGGTGGCGATATCTATCCGGCGTTAGAGAAGGGCACGCTCGACGCCTGCGAGTGGGTCGGCCCCTACGACGACGAGAAACTCGGCTTCTACAAGGTGGCGCAGTACTACTACTACCCCGGCTGGTGGGAAGGCGGACCGATGCTGCACAACTTCATCAATCTGGAAAAATGGAATGCGCTGCCGCCGGC
>VAZQ01000487.1 GCA_005883115.1 Alphaproteobacteria bacterium
TTGGTGATCATGTTTTGCATCATCGGCGTTTACGAGGTCGGCCATTCGATCGTCGACGTGTGGATCATGCTGATCATGGGCATCATCGGCTATGCTTTGCGTAAATTCGGGTTCGATCCCGCACCTTTGGTGCTCGGACTGGTGATCGCGCCAACCTTGGAGATGTCGCTACGCCAGTCGCTGATCATGTCGAACGGCAACTGGACGATTTTTTTCCAGCGCCCGATTGCGGCGGCGTTGCTCGGCCTCTGCGCCGCGCTGCTGGCATTGGCGGCGCTGTCGCTCATCCGCAGCCGCAAGGATTGGCGCAGCCGGTTGGCGGAGGTCGAAGCGGGAGACAATCCTTAGGGCGTCCGCAGCGCGGCGGATTGCGGCAGACACACGCTACAGCTCGGCGGGAATCGGTGTGCAGGCGATCGCTCAGGCCCAGAGCCGCTCGTGCTCTAGGCCTTTGTAGAGGTCGGCGACGTACTCGCCATAGCCGTTGAACATGAGCGTCGGCCGGCGCTCATTGCGCCCGATGAGCTCTTCGGTGGCCTGACTCCAGCGCGGGTGCGGGACCTGCGGATTGACATTGGCCCAGAATCCATACTCGGAAGCCTGCAACGCCTCCCAGTAGCTCTTGGGCCGCTGATCGGTGAAGTTGAAGCGTACGATCGATTTGATCGACTTGAAGCCGTATTTCCACGGCACCGCCAGACGCAACGGCGCTCCCTGCACTTTGGACACCGACTTGCCGTAAGCGCCGGTGACGAGGAAAGCGAGCTCGTTGGTCGCCTCGGCGATGGTCAGGCCCTCGACATAGGGCCACGGATACCAGCTCTGCTTCTGGCTGGGCGCGACCGAGGGATCGAGAAAGGTCTCCATGCGCACATATTTTGCCGAAGACAAAGGCTTGGCCAATTCCACCAGCTTAGCGAACGGAAACCCGCTCCACGCAATGGCCATCGACCAGGCCTCGACGCAACGATGCCGATAGAGCCGCTCCTCGAGCGGCATCCTGCGGATGAGATCGTCGATGCCGATCTCCTGCGGCGTCTCCACCATGCCGTCGATCTTGACCGTCCATGGCCGCAACTTGAGCGCCTGCGCCGCCTTCGCGACCGTCTTCGTCGAGCCGAACTCGTAGAAATTGTTGTAATTCGTATTGATCTTCTCGTCAGTAATCGGTCGATCGAGCGCGTATTTTTCATTGCGTCCGACCGGATAAAGGTCCTTCGTCGGCTCTGGCAGGTCACTGATGCGTTGGGCCAGCGCAATGTTCGGCGCGAGCGATAACGCGGCCGCGCCACTTCCCGCCAGCAACGCCCGGCGGTTCAAGAAGAGGTGCTCGGGCGTGGCAAGGCGTTCGGGGATTTCCCATCCGCGGCGGCGAATGACGTGCATGGCTGGTCGTCCCTAGAAGATGAAGGCGCACCCCTCGATACGCCGGCACACCATCACGGGCAAGTCACGGCTGCGCCAGACTTGAGTGATGACGCACGGCAACAAGGTGGGAACCGAGACAGCCAAGCCCGCGTTTTCTATTGATTGCAGCGCGGCCATTTTCATGCGCAAGCGCCATAATCGCAATTACCCCGTCCTGGAGAACATGCGGCTTCAGAACGCGTTCTGGGCATCGGAGCGCGCGACATGGATCGTGCTGGCTGTCATCCTTCTGATCGCCCTGAGCGGAGTGTTGGCGCACGGGCCGCTGAGCAAGAGAACGGTGACGGATGGCGGACTGTCGCTGACCTATGAACGATTCCAGCGCGCCACCGCGTTGGCGCGTTTCAACGCCAGGATTTTTGTCTCCTATGGCGATGAAGCCAGTTTGACGCTGAGCGCACCATTCGCCGACAGTTTCCAGATCGCCGACATCGAGCCGCGCCCGCTGCGAAGCAGCGCCGGGCCGCAAGGCCTCGAATTGGTGTTTCAGGCGCCCACCACGGGCGAACTCTCGGTCGTGCTGTGGGCCCACCCGCGCTCGTTCGGACGCTTCAAGCTGAGCGCCGCCGCCGGTCCCGAAGGACGCGTTGCATTTTCAATCCTCGTTTACCCGTGAGAGCACCATGGACAGCGTCATCAAATCACTCGTGGTCTATTTCGTCCTCTGGCTCGTGATCCGAGCGACCGGCCGTCGCACGCTTGGCCAGTTGACGGTGTTCGACTTCATTCTGTTCCTCATCATCGGCGGCGCCGCGTCGCGAGCATTGATGGCGCAGGACTACTCGCTCACGCATGCGTTCCTGGTAATCGCAACCTTCGTTGTCGTCGATGTTGCCGTCTCTCTGCTGGAAAGGGACGTGCCGCAGCTCGCCCATGTTTTAAAAGGCGTGCCGACCGTGGTGGTCGAGAACGGCCATGCCTTGAGCACGCGCTTGCGCCGCGCCCGTATCAGCGAGGAGGACGTGCTCGAAGCGGCGCGGCGCGCTCACGGGCTCGAGCGGATGGAGGAGATCAAATTTGCGATCTTCGAAGCGAGCGGCCGCATTTCTATCATTCCGAAACGAAACATCGCCGCCGGCGAGGGCGGCAGCGCTCCCGGCGGGGATTAGCGCACCGCGACCACGGCCACCGCAACCCCGATCAAGCCGCGGCCGCCTTGCGCGCCGCCACGATCTGC
>VAZQ01000488.1:0-3130 GCA_005883115.1 Alphaproteobacteria bacterium
TTGATGGAAGGAAGCACGGCCACAGGGCTGGTTGTTTCCGGGCCGTGATCCTGTGCAGCCGATGACGACGCGCCAGCTCAATCGCGCCTGCCATGCCGCAGCCCATCAACAATCGCATTCTCCTGGAGAATAACCTCGCGTTCGTGGACGAGTGCCTGGCGAAGGACACCATCTCCTTCGCCGAGCTGGAGGCATTCTCCAAGAAGCAGGGGCCCTACTTGAAGCTGAACGTCGCGTGGGCCGCGCAGACCCAGGTCGCCCATTGGATGCCCGTGCTCGGCGATTGGAAGGCGATGCTCGGCAGCGATTGGGACAAGACCTACGGAGCCAGCAACACCATCTATGTGGCGCGCCAAAACAACATTCTGTTCAGCCTCATGGCGCAATTTTTCGCGCCGGAAGCCATCAACGATCGGCTGATCCTGATCGAGACGATCTCGTTCACCACCACGCCCGACGAGATGCTGGCATCTCTGACCCGCATCATCGGCGACCGTTCGGTCGGCTCGCTGTTCTTCGGCAACTACCACTTGATGGATTTCGAACTGATGGGGGGCGATGCGCGCGCCGCGATCATCGCCGAAAACGCCAAACGCGGAACCACGCCGTTCCTGCCCCCGCTCGTTCCGTGGGGCTCAAAGCAGTGGCCAATGCTGGTCACAACCGGGTCGGGGCCCGCTTCCTTTGCCGACCTGCCATGAGCCGGTCGGACGCCCGCGAACCGGCGGTGACTTTGAGACGGCGGTGGCGATCTATCGCGCGCCGCGTGCCTATACCGGAACCAGCGTCGCTCGTGTATGGGCCTCCGCACTCGCGAATAGCGTGACCTCGTGCTCAAGCTCTACGAGAGCGTTGGTCAGGTGCGCCACGATGCGTTCGGTGCCGCCATAAAAGCTAGGCGGCACCGCCTCATACAGCGGCGCGATCTGTGCGATCTTCATAAGATGCCATCAGTCCAATCACCAAGCCGTCGGGGCTGCTTGGTGGCACAGTGGATCTAACGGGCGAGCAGAGGCCGCTCCTTGCATCATCAGATGTTGAGGTGAGTGTAAATGTTCTACAAAACCAGCTGGAAAATTTGATCGGCCCATCCACGGTGTATAGAAGGGTACCCAAGACGATTATTACGAAAGCAGCGAGCGCATAAACCCAATATTCTGCATGAAAGGCGGGATAATGGGTCTGCATGTTGTAAGTCTCTGTCTTGCCTGTCGAAAGATCAAGACGCGCGCGCAGGTAGCGCGCGTGCATGCAGAATACGGGTGCTCATGGGCACCTGAAGCGGGACCAGGCCCGATTGTTGGACAGCCTACCGATATCGGACAGCTTACGCGCACCGACTGAGCGGTGTCTGAGCAAAATTGCTCACAGGAATGACCGCGCCTCTCGGGACGTAGATGCGCCTTGAGACGGCTTTGGGCGCCACTGTGATCTCAAATTTGCTCATCCCATCACTCGGATTGGCGGATCGTCCAACATCACTTGGGATCTCAAGGAAACCTTGCGCGGAATTTTCACCAAGAAATCAGCGGGTCTCGACCAAGCACACAATCCTGCGTCAATCTCGTGCAGCGGATTCCGGCGCTGGTAATGGAATTCGCCACCGACACGACCCGCATTATAAGGTTGGGGCCCTGAAGAAGGTCGCTTGAGACATTCTTAGCGCCCTTTCCGCATCACAGCGCGGCCTTTATGCTGCCGGCGACCACCATTTAGAGCAAAGGATCTTGAGCATGAAGCCCGAACACGAGGCGCGGCGAAAAATCATCCGCGAATGGATGTCGCTTCCGAAGGAGCAATCCGAGTGACGGGATGAGCAAATTTAAGATCACAGTGGCACGAATCGAGGTAGATGCGCGAGGGAAGCAGGATGCGCAGGTTCGTATCACGTTTCGGATCGATCGTGCGCCCATAAGTTTCCAGGTCCCGATCCTTCTGAGCATCAGGGACTTCGACGACACCGAAATGGTCCAAGCCGCACGAAGTGCCCTATATCGGACATTCGTTGAACTCGCGGCCCAAAGCCAAAAATGGAAATTGACGCCGGAAGACCTCCGGCAACTTTCGAGCATGAGCTTGCGTCCATCCTCGCGCAGCAAGGGAAGCATATAGGACTATTCGGCGGGATTTCGGCCGCGCTCATTTTTCTCTTCTGGTGGATTCGTAGATGGGACTGACGAGCCGCCAACTGAGGTGGCCTTACAGGCGGCCCGCTGGATCAGGAACGAGTAGCTTGGGTTCACGCCCGCCGCCACGATAAAGGCCGCCAACAAGGCCGCCAACTGAGGCGGCCAATATAAAAGCCCCGGCCTGAGTGGAGACAAGGCCGGAGCTTCTATCTTCGGAAGGGCCGCGAGATACACTCGCAACAGTTCCGGTCATTACGCCCTGAACGGGTGCAGAGATTATGGCTGATGAGGCTTTACGCTCCGCCTCATAATAAATGACGCTACGCTGAAGCAGATCGCGGCAGTCAAAGCGACTGTCCATAATCGAGCAAGCGCGTCTCTGGCGGTCCCATGCGCCGGTTGCCCCCGCACGGCTTTTTTGCGCCAGGAAGGACCCGCGAATCCGTCAGGCCGCCCGAACCAACGACACGCGCCAACGTCCGCTTTCACTCCCAGAAGCCGTGCTCATTTGTTTCCGGCTCCAAATGCAGTTTCTGCACACAAAGTCGCCGATCTGCACAAAAACCCTAGGATCGATCGGAGCGATGACATCGGCCTCGCAGAGGTCGGGACTCGAATTTCGTTTTGAGCGTGGCGTCAGCCTTGGGCTGAAGTCGTTTATCGCCCGCCTTGATGAGTTCAGAACCGGAGTTGCGCTTTAGAGACTCAAGCTGGGCTTCCATAAGCGCAGTAGACTTTTTGTGTGTGACCGCCGGTTCGCGTGGCATGCGTCCCGGATCGCAGTTACGACCTTTATGGCTCATATTATCCCTGGATGATCTGATAAATTTATTCTGGGGTGTGTGTACCGAAAAACTAGATTCTGCAATTGTCCTTTCCGAAAATTTCATCCGGCCGGGATTCGCGTCGTGACGTAGAATCATCACATCATCCGGGCCGATGCTTGCGATCCTGCACTTGCTCGTGATGTTCGTCGCCGACATATTCAAGTCGCGACGCAG
>VAZQ01000488.1:3216-3843 GCA_005883115.1 Alphaproteobacteria bacterium
TGACCGGGCGCTGCTGGTGTGGATGACCCGGCTCTGGCCGAGCCTGATCGGCGCGGCCCAGGTCGTTCAACCGGAGACGATCCTTCGGTGGCATCGGGCGGGCTGGAAAGCGTTCTGGCGCTGGAGAGCTTGATCACCTAAGTGAACACCGGCTTAGCACTGAAGTCGACAACTACCGCGAGGCCAAGGTCATTCCTGGTCGCTGAGCCTCAGTGCTGCGAAGGCCCGTCGGGGTCATGCCTTTGGCCCTCGCACGACGAGGACCTCGCGGTTATCAATCTCAACTACAACGTCATGCCCGGCGACGTGGCCGGCGACTAGTCTTTTCAGCCCTATAGAGGTCAATTCGATTGGTCCGCCGTCATGGGCGATGAAGTCCTCGCCTTGTTCAAGCATTAAGCGCTCGGCGTTTGATGCTTCAACCTTTGCTGCGAAATCGATCGCTCCATCGCGGCCCGTCGTTGCGAGGGCGTGCTCCAGGGTCGCTTGGGATGGGGAGCTTTTTGGCTCTTTCATTTGTCGCTTCCTGGGCTTTCGGTGTTATCGTCGTCGTCGTCGTCGCGACGCCGACAGCTTGTCATTAAGCCCCGTTTTCAGGTGGCTAGGCTCAGCATAGCTTTTTCCTTG
>VAZQ01000489.1 GCA_005883115.1 Alphaproteobacteria bacterium
GCTCGCGCCCGCACCGGCCGCGCCCCGATCGAAAATTCGGACTGCTATTCCCCGCGCCGCGAGCCGCCATGCAATGGCAAGTCCGATCACTCCCGCGCCAATGATGGCGACGCTTGGCTCACGCGAATTGGAGGCGGGGCGGTTCGGCAACCGGCGGCTCCCTTCGCTGGAATGACCCAGACAGGTTCCATGGGTATGATCTCAGCCGCATCAGCGCGGCACCCCAGGCCGTCGAACCTCATGATGGGCATTCTCGCGCTGTTGCACAAGGCCATGTGCGGCGCGCCCCAGTGCCGCGCCAGCGTCGGATCTCAATAAGCGGCTCGGTGGCGCAGCAGTCGCGAGCAAACGAGACCAACCGTCATCACGACCGCCGCGCCGACGAAAATGCTTGGTTCGGGCCCGCCGTGGGCAAAACCATAACCATAGACAACCGGGCCCACCGCTTGGCCAAGATAGAAGAAGGATGAATGCAACGACGCGGCAGCGCCGCGTGCTGTCTGGGAGAGTTCGGTGACATGGACCTGGATACAGCTATGCAGGAGGTAGAAGCCGAATCCGAACAATGCGTAGACGGCGATTTGCCACATCCATGGGAGAAGGAGCGCGATGAGGATAAGACCGGTGGCTGCGAGCGCGCCCCCGGCGACCATCAAATGCTGCTCCCGCACACGGGAAATGAGGACTGGCACCGAGAGCGAATAGAAAACTCCACCCACCGCGAAGGTGGCAATTAGAAGTCCCGCGATCGATGCGCGCGTCTCGCCAATCGCGAGAAGGAGCAACGCCACGTAGGGAAAAAGCCCGTGGATGAAGACTGCTTCGAAGAACACGGATGTGAAGCAGACTTTGGCCCGTGGGTCCGCAAAGATGCTGCGGAAATTGGCCATCACTGCCGCACGATGGAAGGGCGCCGGCGGTGGCGTCGCAACGCCGCGGAAGGCGAAGAACGCCACGATGGTCACGATCAATCCGAACGAGCCGAGAATTGCGAACACACCGCGCCAGCCGAACATGTCACCGATCACGCCCGCGATCGAGGAGCCGACGAGGTTGCCGGTAAGGGCGACCGCAAGCAGCCGGCTGATCGCCACTTGGCGCTGATGGACCGGGACGAGATCGCCGGTGAGAGCCATCGCCACGGGAAATATCCCGCCCGCCACCAGCCCCGCCGCGACCCGCATGGCCAGCAGCAGCGAGAAGCTCATCGCCACGGCACAGACCAGCGCCGACAGCGCGACGACCAGCAAGCAGAGATTCATCAGTCGGGTCTTGCCGAAGAAGTCACCGGTGACGCCCAGCGCGGGCTGCACCAGCGCATAAGGGAAGGTGAAGGCGCTCGACAGCAGCGCGGCCGTCTTCACGTCAATCGCGAGATCGTCAGCGATCATGGGGATTACGGGTTCGATTGCGCGTGTGAACAGAGTTTGCGCAAAAACCACGAGGCCGACGATTTTCAGGACGGGTGGGATGGCCGATCTCGCTTGACTTCCAGGTCTTTATTTTGAGTTCTTCGCGAGCCGGTCGAACTCGAGCAGCCGGCGCAGCAGCGCATCCATTTGCTTGAGCGGCACCATGTTGGGACCGTCGGAAGGCGCGTGGTCGGGATCTTGATGGGTCTCGATGAAAATGCCGGCGACGCCCACAGCGACGGCCGCGCGCGCGAGCACCGCAACGAATTCCCGCTCGCCGCCGGAGGATGTCCCCTGCCCTCCCGGTTGCTGCACGGAATGCGTCGCGTCGAAGATCACCGGCGCCCCGGTGGTGCGCGCGAGGATCGGCAGCGCGCGCATGTCGGACACGAGCGTGTTGTAGCCGAAGGATGCGCCGCGCTCGGTGACGAGCACGTTGCGATTGCCGGCGCCGGTCACCTTGGCGACGACATTCGCCATGTCCCATGGCGCCAAGAACTGGCCCTTCTTGATATTGATCACGCGCCCCGTGGCGGCTGCCGCGAGGAGAAGATCGGTTTGACGACATAGGAAGGCGGGAATTTGCAGCACGTCCACGACTTGCGCGACGCGCGCGCATTGCTGCGGCTCGTGCACGTCGGTAAGGATCGGCACGCCGAATTTTTCGCGCAGCTCCGAGAAAATCGGCAAGGCATCATCGAGTCCGATGCCGCGATTGCTTTTGGCGCTGGTGCGGTTCGCTTTGTCGAACGAGGTTTTGTAGACGAGCCCAATTCCCACCTTGCCGGCGATTTCCTTCAGGGCCGAAACCATCTCCAGCGCGTGCTCGCGGCTCTCGAGCGCGCACGGCCCGGCGATCAACATGAGCGGCAAACTGTTGCCGAAGCGCGCCGCGCCAACGGCGACAGTGGCATTGGGAGCGGGCTCGACCGTCATGGCGGGCGACCATGCGCCGGCCCTGTTCAGGGGTCAACGACCGGCGCAGCGTGCGAATGGAAACTCGGCGACGGCTGAGCTCACCGCCGCTTGTTAGCCGGTGTACTCATTAACGAGCGGGAGGTGCTGGACGCAACTGCAACGCACGGTCTGACCTGCTATACTGCCTATGATCTTGGGCGTTGGGTGCAGCGCGATGAAGCGGCGCGTATTCATCACACTTCTCGGCGGCGCTGCCGCGACGTGGCCGCTCGCGGCGCGCGCGCAGCAGGCAAAGGCGGCGACCATCGGATTGCTTGGCACGGGTAGCGCGGCGGCGCAGAGCCAATGGACCGCCGCCTTCGTGCAGAGAATGCGCGAGCTGGGCTGGGTCGAGGGCCGCAATCTCACGATGGAGTATCGCTGGGCCGAGGGGCGCACC
>VAZQ01000490.1:0-1529 GCA_005883115.1 Alphaproteobacteria bacterium
GTCTTGGCGGCGCGATCGACCCCGCGGCCGTAGAGCAGTGAAGCCAGGAGCCGCCGGTGCCACAGTTCGCGCGCAGGTGCCGGCCGATCTGCCAGGGGTGCCTGCATGCCATTCACCTTGCGTCGGCGGGCACGCTGCCGGTTACGGAACGATCGACAGCGTCGGGATTGGAGATCACCGCCCGGATCGGGTCTGCCTCGTCCACGGCAACGAGATCGGAGGGCCGCTCGGGTAGGTTATCGAGCGGATCGATTTGCCGCGGCTCCACCGGTACCAGCGGCAGATGTCGCCACGCGAGATCCTGGATGCGTGCTGGGTTGTCGAGTTTGGCCCATTCTGCGCGTAGCGCGGCGACCGCGTCGCGCTCGCGTCTAATCTCGAGGCGCACCTTGGCCACGCGTTGCGCCTGGCGGGTCGACTGGAACTTAATCGTATAGACGTCGGCCGCCGCCAAAACGAGCGCCGCAATCACGCAAATGTTGAGCACACGCATCATCGCTGCCGCCCCGTTCCGAGGCGTGCCGCGACCTCGTTCAATGATGGCAAGTGCGGCTGCAAGCGCGTGGTGCGGCGAGCAGGAATGGCCGCGGCGGTGCGCTCGGCTGCGCGCAGTTTGGCCGAGCGCGCGCGGGGGTTGGTCCTGATCTCGGCCTCGTCGGGCGCGATCGGCCGTGGTGTCAAGATCCGAAAAGTCGCGGCCTGCTGCGCCGGCGCCGGGCGATGGCGCGACGGGGCACGGGGCCGGCTGCGCTCGACCAGAAACGATTTCGTGATGCGATCCTCCAGCGAATGGAACGACAGCACGACCAGTCGCCCGCCCGGCTTGAGCACCCGCTCGGCCGCGGCAAGACCGGCGGCAAGCTCTGTCAGCTCGTCATTGATGAAGATTCGTAAGGCTTGGAACGTGCGCGTCGCGGGATGGATCATCTCTGGGCGTGCGGGTATGACCCCCGCGATGAGGTCAGCGAGCGCCCGCGTGGTCCGGATCGGCGCCGCCCGCCGCGCGGCGACAATGGCGCGGGCGAGACGGCGGGCATGACGCTCCTCGCCCAAGGCCGCAATGATGGCCGCAAGCTCGCGCTCAGATGCTGATGCCACGACGTCGGCCGCGGTGGGGCCGTCGCGGCTCATGCGCATGTCGAGCGGGCCCTCGTGGCGGAAGGAGAACCCACGCGCGCCTTCATCGAGCTGCATGGAGGAGACGCCAAGGTCGAAGACGACGCCGTCGATCGCCTCGTAGCCGCAGTTGCGCACGACCGCCTGAAGGTCCGAGAAATTATCTTCAACCAGGGCGAGGCGGTCGCAGGCCGAGCGTGCGAGATCGGCGCCGCGCGCGATCGCGTTCGGATCGCGGTCGATGGCGATGACGTTACAGTTCGCCGCAGCCAGAATTGCGCTGCTGTGGCCGCCAGCTCCGAAGGTCGCATCCACGTAGATTTCCCCGGCGCGGACGTCGAGGAGTTCGACCACGGAGCGGCCGAGCACGGGAATGTGACGAGCCAGTCCGCCAGCGACAGCGCGTCCGCTGT
>VAZQ01000490.1:1572-6722 GCA_005883115.1 Alphaproteobacteria bacterium
GCGCGCGAACCTTCTCGGTGGCCTCCGCGAGTTCCGCGCGGAAGCGGCCCGGCTCCCAGATCTGAAACTTGTGGCCCAGACCGGCACAGGTGATCTCGTCCTTGATGCCGGCGTGACTCTTGAGCGGCTCGGTGAGAATCGCCCTGCCCTCGCCGTCGATCTTGAGCACTTCGCTCGTGCCGTAAAGCGCCGCCGAAAACTGCTCGCGCTCCTCCGAATAGGGCGGAAAGCGCGCGATCAGAGTCTCGATTTCCCCGAGCAACGCGTTGCCGCCGGCATCGAGCGCCGGACGGTCGAGAGTCGGATAGCAATAGAGCCCCTCGAATCCGTCGCGCGCGAGAACGGCGCGGAACGGGGCCGGGATCGAGACCCGCCCTTTGGTGTCGAGCCGTAAGGTGTAACTGGACACGAAGCGGTCCATGGCCTCCCACCCCCGCCGGTCGCTTCGGCGCTGCTCCGGCGCGAACTGCGGGCGTCCGCGCCACCCCTACGGAGGCGGTCTCGGGAGCCGCATCGCCGTGTGGGATGCTATGGGTTATCATGGGATAGCTTGGGCGTCAAATCGGTTGCCGCGCGCCGCTGCGCGCATCCCGCCGACGGAATCTCGATGGCCTATTAATGGGATGCGCCCGCTTAAGGAACAGTTGAAGGACCCGCCAATTGGCGCGTCCGGTTGGGCTCTTAGCGCCCGATTGCGCGCAACGCCTGGCCGCCTGAGATGGTTAACGTGCTGTTACCGTCCCGTGCGTTAGTCCTACCGTCTTTAAAAAGACCGGGTTTCTCGTTGCGCTCCGGGGGGCGTGCAAGGGGCTGCATTTCCGACAAACCATTCGATTGCAAGTGCGCGAAAGCCCTTCGCTCGGTGGCGACACCAAGTTCCAAACAAGTTCCAAACGCACGGAACACGCGCTCTCCTGGCGAGTTGTTTTCGAACAAGGAAGGCTTCCTTTCCTTGACGGAACAAACTCGATAGGAGGCCCATAATGCTCAAGACACTTATGATTTCGGCTGCGGTCAGTGCGCTGATGGTTTCCGGCGCGTTCGCGCAGGCCGATATGTCCCCAAAGCAATCGGCGGCAAAACCCGAGGCCGTCCCGCATGACACTGCCAAATTCATCGCTGCGCAGAGCACGGACCAGTGGGTTTTCTCCAAATTCAAAGGCAGCGACGTGCTCGGTCCGGACAATGCGCACATCGGCAGTGTGAACGACATGCTGTTCGATAAGAACGGCAAGATATTAGGCCTGATCGTGGGCGTCGGGGGATTCCTAGGGATCGGCGAGAAGAACGTCGCGATCGACATGAGCGCGTTTCAGCCGGTTCCGCCCAGCACTGGCAGCAACACTACTGGTGGCGGCGGCAGCGCCATGACCACCCGCAGTGATGATCCGACCATGACCAAGCTCAAAGTGACTTGGACCAAGGATCAGCTCAAGAACGCGCCGGACTTCCAGTACTACAAGCCGCCGGCACGGACGACCGGCGCGCCCGGCGGCTCTCCGACCACGGGAATGGCGCCGCGGCCGACTTCTCCCGGGCCCAGTTCCCCCGGCATGGGGCGCTAAAGTCGGCGAGCGCGTGCGCGACACGTTGAGTAGTAACGTCTGGTAAATTAGGGGACCAGATCGGTCCCGGAGTTGACGTCCGGACCGGCGATAAGTCGGTCCGGACGTCGCGTCTTTTAATGCGGCTCGGCTCCAACGCCGCAGCTTGTGTCGCCGCGCCCATTCTGCACAATCGCCGCGTCCTGCCGGGGCGAGAGCGAAGCTCCCGCAGAGCGTCCGAGCGCTCGCGTATGGTTTCATCCCAGTTCCGTCCCGAATCATCCGTCGTCGCAGAGGTGAGGCCCTCACCAAATCACGGCGAGCGCAACGCCTCGCCGGACATGATCGTGCTGCACTATACCGGGATGCCAAGCGACGAAGATGCAATCAGTCACCTGTGCAACCCGGCCACTGAAGTGTCCGCGCATTATGTCGTGCTACAGGACGGCTATATTGTTCAGCTGGTCGCAGAGGCGCGGCGCGCCTGGCATGCGGGCGCGTCATCCTGGGCCGGAGAAAGCGACATAAACTCGCGCTCGATCGGCATCGAGATTGCCAATCCCGGGCATGATCATGGCTATCCCGCTTTTCCAAAGCGGCAAGTTGCAGCGGTGACGGCGCTTTGCCGCAGCATTTTGTCCCGCCACCGGATTGCCGCCGACCGCGTGCTCGCCCATTCCGATATCGCGCCATCGCGTAAGCGCGATCCGGGGGAAAAATTTCCGTGGAAGGCGCTCGCTGATTCCGGCATCGGGTTATGGGTCAAGCCCACGCCTATGACCCAAGCGGGGCCGGTCTTTACGCTCGGCGATAGTAACCCAGCCATCGCGGAGACGCAGGCGCTGCTGGCAAGCTTTGGGTACGCCGTTACTGCATCCGGCCATCTCGACGGCGCGACGCGCGATGCCGTCGCAGCGTTCCAGCGCCATTTCCGGCCGCAGCGTGTCGACGGCAACATTGATGAGTCGACCCTTGCCACGCTGAAGGACCTCATCGCTGCGCGCGATGCCCATCCCAGCGCAAGCAAGCGCGGTTCGGCGTAACCGCCCCGGCGGCGTACGAGACGCATAGCTGCGGCACGGGCTTGACGTGGGTCCGCCCGCACCCCATCCCTAATGTGTCAGTCGGCTGGACGGTCGCTCGGGCCAAGGCCGAAAGGTGGCCCGAGAGGAAAGTCCGGGCTCCATGGACGTACGGTGCCGGATAACGTCCGGCGGGTGTTAAGCCCAGGGAAAGTGCCACAGAGAACAGACCGCCGCTCGTAGCGTCCCTTCTCGGGAGGCATGAGCGGTAAGGGTGAAACGGTGCGGTAAGAGCGCACCGCGCCTGCGGCAACGCAGACGGCACGGCAAACCCCACCGGGAGCAAGACCGAATAGGGACGGCGCGGAGCTCGCCTCTGCGAGAGCGGAAGCGGTCTTCGGGATCCATGTCCGGATCCGGCCGTCCGGGTAGGTTGCTGAAGGCGCCGGGCAACCGGCGTCGCAGAGGAATGGCCGTCACGCGAGGCGCAAGCCTCGCCCTACAGAACCCGGCTTACAGGCCGGCTGATGCGCTTCAAGGGGGCTCGGCGGAAAACCGTCGGAGAACCCGCCGGGCCCCCGCCATTTTTCGGGCGATCCGGACCGCACTTGGCACAGTTCAGCGACCACAGACGCGTGGCATAGTGCATTACCTTCTCCCCGCGCGGAGGTGCCGCATGGAGCCGTTACCGAAAGGCGCGAACTTCGTTCGCAGCAAGATCCTCTGGGAGATCGGTCTGCACCTCGCGGGTAACCCGGCGACACCATATGGTGGCAATCGCGATATGGTCATCGCCGTCGGCAGCGGCTCGAGCGCCGCCTTCCGACCTTGGCTGAGACTTGCCACGGGTTCCGCCATACTGGCCGAGCAGGTTGCCGAGGGCGACGGTATTGAGCTCGCCTTCGTCAACCCCTCGGCGCTGCTCACGCAGGCTTATCGCGGCGTCGGGTTGTTCAGCGCGCCGCTGCCCTTGCGCATCGTGGCCGTTTATCCGAGCTGGGACCGCTTTGTGTTCATGGTCCACCCGCGAACGGGGATCCGCTCGCTCGCAGACATCAAGGCCAAGCGATATCCGCTGCGCGTCTCGGTTCGTGAGGATCCCACTCACTCCACGCTTGTATTAATCGATCAGGCTTTTGCGCTCCACGGTTTTGCACTCAAGGACATCGAATCCTGGGGCGGGCGCCTCGTCCTTTGTGGCGGTCCATCCGATACTCGCCGCCTGGGGCCGCTAGCGCGCGGCGAGCTCGATGCGGTGTTCGACGAGGGGATCAAGGTCTGGCTCGATGAAGCCCTGGCGGCAGGCCTCTCCCCGATCGAGCTCGAGGCGACCGAGTTCGGCGCGATGGGACAGCTCGGGTGGCGTAAGGTCTCGCTGCCGAGAGCGCGATTTCCTGGCTTGGCTCGCGACCTCGACACGCTCGATTTCAGTGGTTGGCCGATCTACAGCAACGCATCGCTTCCTGAGCATGTTGCCTACGATATCTGTGGCGCGCTTGCCGCACGCGAAGCCGAGATCCCTTGGGAGAAGGGAACGGAGGGCAGCGCTTTGCACATGGGAAGCGCCAGCGACAGCACCCCAATGGATGTACCACTTCACCCAGGCGCGGAGCGCTGGTACCGCGAGCGCGGGCGAAAGGGCTGAGGGTCACGGCTATCGCGCCGCTTCGCCTCGCAAGGGCGTACCTCTATAAAGCAGCGAGGTAGGCCAGGCGCACGGCGATGCAAAGGGACGGCAGCTGGCAGTTTTGGATCGATCGGGGAGGCACGTTTACCGACGTGATCGGGTGCCGCCCCGACGGCACGCTCGTTGCGCACAAGCTGCTCTCCGACAATCCCGAAGCCTACGACGACGCGGCGGTGCAAGGCATTCGCAACCTGCTTGGTGTCAAATCGGGTGAGCCGATTGCTCGCGGCACAATCGCGTCCGTAAAGATGGGCACGACCGTTGCAACCAATGCGCTGCTCGAGCGCAAGGGCGAGCGGACACTGCTGCTCATCAGCAAGGGTTTCCGCGACGCGCTTAGGATCGGTTATCAGGCGCGGCCTAAGATTTTTGCCCGTCACATCATCAAGCCGGAAGTGATCTACGAACGCGTTGTCGAAGTGAACGAACGCGTGCGCGCGGACGGCACAGTGGAGCGCGAGCCGGATCTTGCTACGGTGCGGGGGGAGCTTGCGGCTGCGCTCGAAGCCGGCATCCGTGCGGTGGCGATCGTGTTCATGCATGCCTACCGCTATGCCGACCACGAGCAGCGCGTCGCCGCCCTTGCCCGTGAGATCGGCTTCGCACAGGTGTCGGTGAGCCACGAGGTCTCGCCGTTGATTAAGCTCGTGGGCCGCGGCGACACCACGGTCGTCGACGCTTATCTCTCACCGATCTTGCGGCGATACGTGGCGCAGGTCGCGCGCGACATGGGTACTTCCATTACCGCTGATCGCGACAATGCCGACACCCGGCTGATGTTCATGATGTCGTCCGGCGGACTGACCGCGGCGGAATTGTTTCAAGGCAAGGACGCGATTCTGTCGGGACCGGCGGCGGGGGTGGTCGGCATGGCGGAGACCGGACGCGAGGCTGGCT
>VAZQ01000490.1:6755-7281 GCA_005883115.1 Alphaproteobacteria bacterium
GACGTCTCGCATTTCGACGGCGATTACGAGCGCGCATTCGAGACCGAGGTCGCCGGCGTGCGCATGCGTGCGCCGATGATGTTGATCCATACAGTGGCAGCGGGTGGCGGCTCGGTCCTGCACTTCGACGGCGCTCGCTTCCGCGTCGGACCGGATAGCGCCGGCGCCAATCCGGGCCCGAAATGCTATCGCCGCGGCGGCCCGCTCGCGCTCACCGACGCCAACGTCATGGTCGGCAAGCTCATGCCGGAGTTCTTTCCGAAGATCTTCGGCATGCAGCAGAACCTGCCCCTCGACTCCGACGCGGTGCGCGAGGCGTTTGCCGAGCTCGCGAGGGAGATCGGCGATGGCCGCTCGGCCGAAGACGTTGCCGATGGCTTCATCAAGATTGCCATCGAAAACATGGCGAACGCGATCAAGAAGATCTCTGTGCAGCGCGGCTACGACGTCACGCGTTACGCGCTCAACTGCTTCGGCGGCGCCGGCGGGCAACATGCCTGTCTCGTCGCCGACGCGCTCGGCATGA
>VAZQ01000159.1 GCA_005883115.1 Alphaproteobacteria bacterium
GCTCAGCGCGGCCGCGATGCCGTCGATCCGCAGCGAATCCCTCATCTCCTGAAATCGTTGTCGAGGATGTGTTTCGCCGTGCGCAAACTCAGCGCCGCGATCGTCAGCGTCGGATTGGCGGTCGCGCCGGTTGGGAACGTGCTACTGCCCACCAGATAGAGATTCTTATGGTCGTGCGAGCGCTGGAACTTGTCCACCACGGACTGTTTGGGATCATCCCCCATTCGGCAGGTCCCCATGACGTGGCCGGCGCCGATGTAGTTCAGGCTAACCGGCTTACCGTCGATTTCCTCCTCGAACCGACTGGGATCATCGGGATCGATCCTCGTGAATTCGGTAAGGCGCATTTTTCGGAACAGGAGATCCTTCATGCGATGTGCGGTGATGAAGCCACGCCGGGTGTAGTCCGAGAGATTGTAGGAAATCTGCGGCCGCGGCAGGCCGAGCCCGTCGTTGAAATCAGCTAACGTGACGCGGTTATCCGGGTCCGGAGTTTGCTCGATGAGGAATCCGCAGCGAAACTGACGTGTGAACTTTTCATTAAGCCGGTCCGCCAATTGCTTGCCGAACAGCGCCTCATTGCCGAGCGGGCTATTGGATCGAGGGTTAAGACCGCTCCGGTTCAGACCGTTGACAAAGTCGAGCGTCGTCACGTTGGGATCGCCGCCCACCACGAAATTCCAACCCTCATTACCGATGTCGACGCGGAACGCGGCGCGCTCGCGACGAAACGGCCCATCGCACAGATCCCCGATGCCCGAGGTGATCAGCGGGCCACGATAAGGATAGATCTGTTCCGGCGACATGCCCCAGGCGACATAGTAAGGATGGTCCATCAGGTTTCGTCCGACCATGTCGCTCGTGTTGGCTACGCCCCTGGCCGTCCGGCCGCCGTTTTTCGACATGAGCAACAATCGCGGGGTTTCGATCGCATTCGCCGCGATGACATAGACCCTGGCCTTGACGGAGCCGCTTTCGCTCCGCTGCCCGGTATCGGTCTTGTATCGTATGAACTTGATCTCGCTGATCAGTCCGTTTTGACCGACGACGACCTCGCTCGCGACCGTGCGCTCCGCGAATTTCACAAACCCGGTATTCCTCGCGTCGTTCAACGTGATGGTTGGATCGTATTTCGCCTGGATCGGGCAGATCGGAATGCAATTCGTGTTGCCGGCGCAAGCGCGCCGATTCCGGTAAGGCTCGGAATTTCTTGCGGCAGGAACGCCCCTGACCGGGATCGTGGTGGGCGGCGTTCGCATTCCCAAGAATTGGGTCTCATCCTCGGCCAGCGGATCAGTGTTTAGGGACTTGTCGACGTACTGGTCTGTCGTCGAATTGGGAATTTTGCGCATGGGGTACTTGTAGCCGGGCGAAAACTCGACCCCGAGATACGTTTGCTCGTCCACATCTCCGGAAACGCCGAGCTCCGCCTCGGCTTCGCCGTACCAGGAATTGAGGTCCTTATATTCGATCGGCCAATCCGCAAATTGACCGTACTGCGACTTCATCTTGAAATCGTTCGGTACGAAGCGCAGGCACGTGCCGAGCCAATGCGACGTACCGCCGGCGATGCGATCGTAGGTGCTTGCGAACGGCCGCGGACCCTTCTGGATCAAATAGGCCTGTTTCGGGTCGGTCCAATCACCGAAGCCCCCCTTTGGGCCGACACTCAACACTGTCGGCCGGCCGGCATTCACTATGTTCGGATCGCTCAGGCCGTCCGGGCCAAAAATCTCGGGCGTGTAGGGGCTTTCCGGCACCTTGGCGGCTGCCGAATAGAATCGCCGTATATATGCGTTGAAGTTCGGCGGAATACCCGCGCCTGCTTCGAGGATGATGACGTTCTTGCGGCCCTTCCCCAATTCATGCGCAATCAACGCGCCGGCAAAGCCTGAGCCGACGATCGCAACATCCCACACTTTGTCAGCTTCCGCGGCCATGGTCTGGCTCCATCAACTCTCGCCGATCATCAAGTGAAATCGACGCGCGGATTAGGTGGGCGGGTCCAGTAGCCGAACTGCATTTCACTGAAGCCCATGGGATGCGCCTGAGCCACCCGCAACGCCCACGCTTGCGTATACGCTTTGGGCGAAACGACCCGGAATGTCGGCACTCGCTTTGGATCTTTGCGTAGTGCTTTGAGCTCGGCCGGCTCGTACCAGGCGCCCAAGTACCACATCAAAACAATGCTGCGCGCCAGATATTTTGCGTCGAGGTCGGACGGGGTCTTGCTTTTATCGTCGTCATCGAATTGCAACGCATTGATGATCGCCTCGTCGCGATCGGACGCGTTCAGATTTTTTCTGACGAGCTGCAGCAGGTTCTCCAGCGCCGACGGATATTTCTCGTTGGCCCACGTCAAGTACTCCCGCTTTACGTCGACCGGGTCTGAGCCAGGCACCGATTTTGCGAGATCAATGGGCGGCGCTGGCACGGTCGGCGGATTTGTCGGCCGCGGTTCCAGCCTGAATCCGGGCGCCAGTTTGTTTGCGGCGATGCCGGTCAATGCACTCGAAAGCAACACAAAGAGAAGCATGTGCTCGCGGGAATTCGGGTCCACGCTGTCGGCGCGCGCCGCCATGTCGACAGCGGCGGGGACGGTGGCCGCCGCGGTAGCAGCTGCGGCGCCCGTCAGCACGGTCCGCCGCGTGACCGTGTGCTCGTCTTCTTCTGTTATGTCTGGCGTGAACCGGCGTTGGTGATCCAGCGCTCCGGTCATGACGTCCCTCCCTCGATTCCCAAACTGAATATTGCGGCCGCGCTCAGCGTGCCTTTTCCAGCATGAAGGTGAAATCCGATTGATTCAAAAAGTCCTGAGGTTTTACGTCGGGCGGGCGCACCTGTTGGCTCACAGCATTTCCGTGACAGGCCATGCAGCTCGAAGACGCGAGCGGATCAGTCCCCTGGCTGTACGTTTCGAGCGTGGAGTTCGCCAGGAAAGTCGGCGCCGGTGAGCAATTCATGTCCGGCTCTTTCTTGAAGTCGGTAGCCGGATCCGGTGGGAGCGGGGTGCTCGTATCTTTTTTCCCGGCGCAGCCAAAATCGCTCGGCCACTGCGTGCTCAGCAACATATAATTTTTCCACACTGAGTCACCGAGGATTGCCTGGAATTGACGATTCATCTCCTTTGCTTCGTCTGTTAGCGGGACCACACGCGTGATTTGGCTCCTGAACGCGCTGTCGTGGAATTTAAGGCCGCCTTTATAAGTTGGCTCCCATGGGGTCGGCGGCGTCTGATTCACCGGGCACTGGGTCGGGTCGCATTTAGGGTTGTAGAAATTGTAGGCGGCTTTTGTCTGCTGCTTGTCCACGTCTTGTTGTTCGGGAACGTTGTTGACGTGCTCGAATGAGGTCCAGATCCACTGCCGGCGATTAACCGTCTTGTGTCCGACGTGGAATCCGACGAGCCCCAGCGTCTTGCGCAAACACGGCGGGCTGGTCGCCTCTTTTGGATGGCGAGGCATCAGCACAAGAGCATCGACGGTGTGAAAATTCTGCCTCTCGTTCGGCGAATCGAGAACCTTCCAAGACACCTTGATCATGACCGCACCGGGAGTGCCGGGTGCTGTGTTCGTTCCCGCCGGGAAATCGACTCTCAATGAGCCGTTTTCTTTACTCTGTTGTCCCGTTCTGCTCTGAAGATTGTGCTCCTGAATGTAGTCGAACATCGACTTGTTCATCAGAATGTCGAAGATCGCGTAATTGCCCTGCTGATCGATCAAGGGGCCGGTCTTGAATGGCTCGTTGAAGCTTTCCTCGATCATCTCGACGAGCATCACCTTGCCATTCAACTTGTTGTATTGATCGCGGCATTCCGGCGGGACGATCTTTTTGTCCTCCCACTTGGATGATTTTCCGCCCGGCAGCATCACGTCGAGCAGCTGTTTGAAATTTGTGGGTTGCTCCCATTTGGTTGGTGTATTTGGACTGCTCTTGTCGATGGAGCTTCCGTCGGCGGGAGAATTCAGCGCAAGGAATGTCAGCCACGAATAGAAATCGAATCCCCGTTGCAGGTTGGCCAAGGCGTTGTCCCCGAAAAGTCCGCGCGTGCTGACGTTTTCCGCGCAAGGCAAGCCCTTGGTCAGCAGTGAGCCTTCGATTGGGGTAGGGGTCGGAGGATCAGCGGTTTGAACGGTATCGAGCGGTGGAGCGTTGTCGCATGTGAGCGTCGCGGGTGCTGGTGCTTGCGCGGACGCCGTCCAACCCAACGGTCCAATAGCTCCGAAAACGCCGATCACTCCGACGACAAGCGCGCGCTTAACCCCCATGATTGCTCCCCCTTCTGAAGTTCTATGATCGTCGAGTCGCGCTCCAGTGATTGCTGTTGGTCAAGGTAATTCGCGCAGGCTCGGCAGCTACCGGCCAATGAACGAGAATTTGAGGGCAAATGGAAAACGTACTGAGCCGATTAAAACCGGCCCGCAAATGTAAATAAAAGCGCAAATGTAAATAAAAGCCCTGCCACGCCGGCGCCAAACCTAGGCTAATGCGTCTCACGCACGCATTCATGGCGCAAAACCCGATTGCAGTGACGAGTTGAATGCTGCAACTTTCAATTGTCAAGTCCGGAAGTGCTGCGGCGGATGTGCACGCTTCGGCGAAGCCGCGTGCATGCCGCACTATTGGGGGATTGCAAATGGATATCGCTGCAGATCTCGCTTTATTCCGCGCAGAACGCGATGCTCTCGCTTTTCTCGGGCTTCTTTCCTCGCTTTATCTGCGGTTCGATCCGCCGATCAGTCCGGAGGATAGCGCGACTGCGCCGACACATTTTCAAGGATTGAATATTCACGCGCTTATCATCGACAACGTCGATGGTGAGGTTTTGGCGCTGGAGCACAATCAAATTCACGCGCATCAAAGCCCAGTCGAGCACGCCGAACAAAGAGCATTGCGAATGGCTATCGCGCGAATAGGAGCAAAGAGAGCTCGTACACCGGCAACGACAGTCGAAGATTACTACCGAACGCAAATGTTTTACGACGACGGCGCCGAAGACGCAGACTTTCTGCAACGCGGTGCCACCATCTATACATCGCTTGAACCGTGCCCGATGTGTGCGACGACAATCCTGGTGTGCCGGGTGAAGCGAACCGTATTTTTGTTGCAAGACACGACATTCGGAGGAGAGTGGGTCAGTGCGAAAAATCAGTATTACAAAAAATACAATCTTGCCTATGGGCAGCTGAATCTCTCAGATGCCGGTTCTCCTTTCTTAACACAGGTACGAAACATTCATCAGACGATATCGCGACGAGTGGAAGGTGTTCGGAATGACAAAGTGATCGATACGCTTATTTTCGATCACTTGATGGAAGAGCTGCAAACCGGGTTCACGTTGTTCTGCCAGCTCACTCCTGACAACCTGACAACCCGGGGAGATCACAACACGGCGAACACGCGGACCTTTGATGATCTCAGACGAATATGTAACGTTCCTATCCGACCTCCCACTTCCCCCGAGATCCATTTTCGCTGAACGCAGTCATCGCTTTTCTCAACTCGAACAGCCGGAGCGGGGAATTCCAGTGATAATCGGGTTATTTCGCTTCATAGAACCGGAGGTTGTGCTACACTCGATCAGCAACAGACTGGGCACTGAGTATTTGTGAGGGAGGCCTCGATGTTGCTCAGCCAATTTCAATTGGACCAAACGGAGAAGCGTTACGCAGAAAGGGAGCCGCAGCGCACGCGCAATAAGCGGCTCATTGCCGAGAAGCGCTATCTCGACGTAGACACCCCGGATCGTGTTCAGAAATTTCTGGATCGACGTGGGCTGCGACTCGACATCGAAAAAAAGCTGATAATCGATAAGCCATCCGCGGTGATGGCGGGCGAGACGAAGGGTCTTCCGCCCGAGGCGGCTTTCGAACGCATCCTCGGCACAAACGATCTCATGGGCGTGGCGTTTTTGGACGAAGGACTGCGCGTCAGCCGCACGATTGCTCGCATTTGGGTCAATGTGTCCGGTGGACAGGCCGCGGCGTTTGCGACCGGCTTCATGGTCTCGCCGCGATTGCTGATGACAAACCATCACGTGCTGGAGAACGCTTCGTCCGCCCGGAACTCGCTCGCCGAATTCAATTATCAACGGCGCGGCGACGGGACCCTGCTCGGCAGCTCAGTATTCCGGCTGGATCCTGATACTTTCTTCTTCAATGACCAAGCTCTGGACTATGCTGTGGTGGCGGTTCGCGCGCGCGATAGTACAGGACGCGCCCTCGCCGATTTCGGCTACAATCTTCTCTCGGAGGACGAGGGAAAGGCGATCGCCGCTCAATGGGGCAATATCATCCAGCATCCCAGTGGCGAACCAAAGCAGGTGAGCCTGCGTGAGAACCAAATCGTCGATGTGCTGACGAATTTTCTCCATTACGAGACCGATACTGCACCCGGCTCGTCGGGGGCCGCCGTGTTCAACGACCGCTGGGAAATCGTCGGGCTACATCATTGCGGTGTTCCGGCTAAGACCCCTGATGGTCGCACCATGGCGGTTGACGGCCAGCCCTGGCGCCCGGAAATGGGTGAAGATCGGATCAAGTGGATCGCCAATGAAGGCGTGCGCATTAGCTGCATAATAAAGTCGCTCCGTAATCAGATAACGAACGCGGCACAACGTGAGCTGTTCAATGCAATGCTCGTGAGCAGCAAGGATGTTTCGCCGCTGGTATCCCCGCCCGTTGTAACGGCCCTATCGGCATCTCCGCCGGAAAGCAAAGCGCCAGCGACGGTTGGACAGGATGGTTCCGCGGTTTGGACGATCCCGCTTACCATTACGGTAAATGTCGGCGGTGGCGCCGCTACGCCGGCACCGGCGCCCATCGGAGCGGCCGTAGCCGTCACGGCGCCGGTCAGCCAACCGCCTGCACCAGCGCCGAAGCTCGAGGACCGCAATCCCAAGGAAATCCTGGCTGCGGCGCAGACCGCGCTCAAGGAAAATCGACCGAACGTGATGCGCGTGCACCTCGGCTATGTGTTCCAAGATGGGCGCATCACCAATGAACGTGCGCTCGTTGTTACCGTGCGCCAGAAGAAGAGTATCGCTGAGCTAAACGCAGCCAAGATGGAGGAGCTTCCGACCACGTTTGGCGGTCTCAAAGTGCAGGTGACCGGACCGACCATTCCGGAATTGATCCTCGCCGAGAAAGGCTCGGCCGCAACCGAAGCACTCGCGCTCAACGTCGACGCGCTTGCCGCGGAGATTGTCTACAAACCTCCACCCGCTGCCCAGCTCTCGCGCGTGAAAGCCAAGATGCGCGTGATCGCCCACGTCAGTCCTGACGCGGGTTGGGCACAGTTGAACAGCTTCCTCACCGAAACGACAAAAACCTTAGTGGTTGGTATGTACGATTTCGGCGCGCAGCACATCATTGGGGCGATCGAGACGGCGGGTCACAAGAAAAGCTTCAAGAAAATGACCCTGGCGTTGCAACCCGGGCAAAGCCTTGGCGACAAGACCAAAGCGAATGATCTCAAAGACAAGGACACTGTCAAGGAACTGCAGGAGGCGCTCGGGAAGAAGTTCGAGATCGCCTGGATTAAGGTTGGCATCGTCAACGGCTGGGTAGCGAGCTCGTATCACATTAAAGTCGCCGCTCGCGACCAGAGCGCATTCTGGCTCTCGAGCGGCAACTGGCAATCGTCCAACCAGCCGCCGCCGCCTATCGATCCTTTGAAGAAACCGTGGGATCGCTCTTGGCTCTCACGCTACAATCGCGAATGGCACGCAATCGTCGAGCATCCCGGTCTGACGACGCAATTCCAGAACTACATCCAGAACGATTTTGACAACAACGTGCGTGTCGGCGCAGCGGAGGCATTCGTGCTGCCCGACCTCCTTATTCCCGAAGAAGCCTTCGCGGTGACCGCCGCCGAGAAAGCAGCAAAGTTCCAATATTTCGAACCGTTGGACGAGGAGCGCGTCTTCGATGTCCAGCCGTTGCTCACCCCGGACAATTTCCTCGACTTTGTTCTGCCCATGGTGAATAGCGCCAAAGAGGAGCTATACATCCAGAATCAAACCTTTAATGCTCCGGGCGACAATCAGAACAAGCTCAAAGAGCTGCTGTCGGCAGTGCTTGCGAAGCAAAAAGCGGGGGTGAAGGTGCGCATCATCTTCCGCATCCTGAACCAGGCGGATGCGCGAGCCAATCTGGAGGGGTTGCAAGACTTCGGCTTCGATATGGCTGACATCCGCGTCCAGAAGAACTGCCATACCAAGGGAGTGATCGTAGATCGCCAGCGCGTTCTCATCGGCAGCCAGAACTGGTCTGAGCAGGGTATCTCACTAAACCGCGACGCGAGCCTGCTGTTTGAGGACGCCAAGCTCGCAGAATATTTTGCCAAGATTTTCGAGCATGACTGGGACAATCTCGCGAGCGGCAGTATCGACGGCGCCCCCGAGGTCGAGCTTGCCCCGTCTGCCGAAGCGAGCCAGCCGGGATATGCCAAAATCAGTGTCGAAGAATATGTGGAATCGCTCTGACGCAATTTGCAGCGATCGTAGCTGCTATGCCTGAGGTGCCTTGATGAACTGACGTCGCGCCGGATCGAGCAGACAGGCCCGCTCGCAAACCTCGCGATGCCTCGGGCTTCGTCCATCCTGTCCGGCTCGAGGACCCTGCGTTGCGGCCGGGGGAGTGGCCATGGCAGCCGAAACAAAGCAGTCGACCCCGAATATCGGAGGCAACGGCTTTATCTGGCTCCTGCTGGCGGCAGCCGGCACATACTTTGTGGCGCATCAGCTTCCGCTGGAGGGCAGTCGGCCGCCGACCAGCGAGGCCATCATCGCCCAGCGCGCCGGCGTGCAGGATGTGGAGGCTCGGCTATGGCAAGATCCGTTCGCGGCCGTGGCCGGGGTCTTGGCGCGATCCCCCGAGCTCAAGCCGGAGAACTGTCAGGCGGCCGCGATCAATGACGGCATCAAGAGACATTGTCAGTCGCCGTTGAACGAATCGGCGCTGGAGGGGCCGTTACGTGAGCGTTTGCTTGTCATGGTCGCGCCTGTGTCCGGAGCGCCTTATTCGGAGCAACACGAATCGCGACGACGCACACGTTATGCAATCCTCGCCGGTTTGAATGCCGAGGGCTTCGCGCCACTCGACTCGGAACATGTCGGCTTTTACTGGCCCGGCGCGGCTACGCCGGGCGCAGCGCAAGAGGTGCAGTCTCCCAAGGTCGTGCCCTTCGAGTGGTTCGAGCCCAAGTCGAGGCGTGACAGCCTGCCGTACAAGGGCGTTCTGTTACTTTGGTTCGACGAAGACGCCTTGCTCAACGCTCCATTGAAGCAGTTCGAGCACTTCTTGTGCCGATCTCTCGTCGCTTCCCGATCGCCGGCGCCTTGGGCGAAAGCAACGATTCTCGGTCCGAGCTTCTCGACCACGCTGCAGGCAATGGTGGACGAGAGCAGCAACAAGAGTCGATCGTCACTCTGCCCCGATTCCGCGCGTCCTGAATTCTATGTCAACAGTGCTACCGCCGATGATCCCACGCTGATTTCCGATTATATTTCGCGCGGTCCTTCCTGCTTCCGCTCGGACACCTGTCTGCAGGATTTCTTCGCGGAAAACGGGATCAAACTTTATCGCATGATTGCCACGGACCAAGCGCTCGCGGTGGCCATCCGGGGCGAGCTGAGATTGCGGGGCGTTGACGACAAGGCCAGCCACATTGCCCTGGTCTCGGAATGGGACACCCTCTACGGGCGGGCACTGCCCGACTCCATCGCCCGATGTTTCGGGGAAGACGAACGCAACGGCACATCGGGGACGACAGGATGCGGGCAAACCGACGCTGACCCGTTTGTCAATAAGCCCTGGTTGCATCGCTTCAAATATCTACGCGGTCTCGACGGTCAGATGCCCGGCAGCGAAGCCCCCGCCGGGGGTTCCAAGACCAGCGGCAACCGGCAGGACAAGGATGCCAAAGACAGCACCAAGGCTTCTTCCGATGCCAAGCCGCAGGAACGAGCCGAAGGGCAGGGACAATTCGATTACCTGCGGCGTCTCGGCGACCGCATACAGCAACTCGACAGCGACCTGCGCCAAAAAGGTTCGAAGGGCGTCGAGGCGGTGGGCATCCTCGGCTCCGATCTCTATGACAAGCTGCTGGTACTGCAAGCGCTGCGTCCGCTGGTGCCCAACGCGCTGTTCTTCACGACCGACCTCGATGCTCTGGTGCTGCATCCGGGCGCGCTGACGTACACGCGTAATCTCCTGGTGGCATCAAGCTTCGGCCTGCAGCTGCGGCCCGCCGTGCAAGGAGAAACCCCGCCGTTTCGCAGCAGCTATCAAACCGCGGCATTTCTGGCGACCCGCACCGCGATCCGCGGCATGGCAGGAGCTCCTGCGGCTTGGTTGAAGCCCCGCATGTTCGAGGTCGGGAGTGTGCGCGCGGTCCAATTCGCCAGCCCGGTCTCATCGCAAGACGCGCAATTTGAATTGGACGACACGCGAACCGATAACGAGCAATGCCAGAAAGGACTCGAATGTGAAGAGAACCACCCGCTCGCGACGGCGGCATTCCGGAATGTGAGTATCCCGCTATCCCCTCAGGCGCCGAGTTTGGGGCCGCTTCGACAGCCTCATGAAAGGTTCGAACAGCTACCCTGAGCTCGCAGC
>VAZQ01000452.1 GCA_005883115.1 Alphaproteobacteria bacterium
CGATATCCTCCGCCACGGCACCGAATTCCATGGCCACGGCAGCCTCGGCGATCATGTTGCCGGCGTCCGCTCCGACGATGTGCACTCCGAGCACACGGTCGGTCTTGGCATCGGCGAGGATTTTCACGAAGCCCTCGGTCTGCAGGTTCGCCTTGGCCCGACCGTTCGCCGTGAAGGGAAACTTGCCGACTTTGTAAGCGATGCCGGCCTGTTTGAGCTCCTCCTCGCTTTTTCCCACCGACGCGATCTCGGGATACGTGTAGACGACGTTTGGGATGACGTCGTAGTTCACGTGGCCGGCCTCTCCGGCAAGGATTTCCGCCACCGCGACGCCCTCGTCCATTGCCTTGTGCGCCAGCATCGGGCCGGCGATTACGTCACCGATCGCATAGATGCCGGGCACGTTCGTGGCGAAGCGTGCATCGACGATCACGCGGCGCTTGTTGTCGGTCTTTACGCCGGCGGTTTCGAGCCCCAAACCCTCGGTAAACGGCACGCGACCGATGGACACCAGCACCACATCAACTTCGAATGACTCTGCCGTGCCGCCGGCGGCCGGCTCGAACGTTACTTTGAGCTTATTACCAGCCGACTCGATTCCGGTAACCTTGGACGACAGCTTGAACGTCATACCCTGCCTTTCGAACATGCGCGCGACTTGCCGGCAGACGTCACTGTCCATTCCCGGCAAGATGCGGTCGAGCAACTCGACCACAATGACCTCCGATCCGAGCCGGCGCCACACCGAGCCGAGCTCGAGCCCGATCACTCCTGCGCCGATGACGAGCAGTCGCTGCGGCACTCCGTCCAGCGACAACGCGCCGGTCGAGGAGACGACGCGTCGCTCGTCGATTTCGACGCCGGGCAAGCGCGTCACATCGGACCCGGTAGCAATGACGATCGCTTTGGCTTCGATCGTCTCGATTCTGCCGTGTCCATTTGTCACCTCCACCTTGGCGGGTGCCGCGATCCGGCCGGCGCCGCGAAAGGTATCGATCTTGTTCTTCTTGAACAGGAAAGCGACGCCTTTGACGTTGCCATCCACGCCCGCATCCTTGAATTTCATCATGCCGGGCAGATCGAGCTTTGGCTGACCGAGCTTGATGCCCATCTTGTCGAACCTGTGTCCGGCCTCTTCATAGAGTTCGGAGGCATGCAGCAGTGCCTTCGAGGGAATACAGCCGACATTGAGACAGGTGCCCCCAAACGTCTTGTCCTTCTCGACCACCGCAACTTTCATGCCGAGCTGTGCTGCGCGGATGGCACAGACATATCCCCCCGGCCCCGAGCCGATGACGACAAGGTCATATGGCATGATGCGTTACGCCTTTCTTTGTCAGATAGGTGCAGCGCCGCACGGGAGCCTGCCCGAGCGCAAGCTTCGGCTTACAAATCCACGACCAGCCGTGTCGGATCCTCTAGAACCTCTTTCACACGGACCAGGAATGTAACAGCCTCGCGGCCGTCGACGAGGCGGTGGTCGTAAGAAAGCGCGAGATACATCATCGGGCGGATCTCGATGTTGCCGGCAACAACGACCGGACGGTCCTGGATCTTGTGCATGCCAAGAATGCCGGACTGGGGCGCATTGAGGATGGGCGTCGACATCAGAGAGCCATAGACGCCGCCATTCGAGATCGTGAAAGTGCCACCTTGCATTTCCTCAATCTTGAGCGTGCCGTCGCGTGCGCGCCGTCCGAGATCGGCAATCTCCTTCTCAATTTCTGCCAGCGATTTCTTGTCACACTCGCGCACTACCGGAACGACCAGCCCCTTCTCGGTCCCGACCGCAACTCCGACGTGGTAGTAGTTCTTGTAAACGATGTCGGCGCCATCGATCTCGGCGTTGACAGTAGGAATTTCTTTCAATGCCTGCACGCAAGCCCGCACAAAAAAGCCCATGAAACCGAGCTTGGCGCCGTGCTTGCGCTCGAACAGGTCCTTATAGCGATTGCGCAGATTCATCACCGCGCTCATGTCGACCTCATTGAACGTCGTGAGCATGGCCGCGGTGTTCTGTGCGTCCTTGAGCCGCCGCGCGATCGTTGCCCGTAGCCGCGTCATCTTGATGCGCTCTTCGCGCGCCGCGTCGTCCGCCGGCGAGGGTGCTCGCGCCTGCACGGCAGCGACGGGCTGAGCAACGGGAGTAGGCGCAGAAGCGGCACGCTCAATGGCTGCCATCATGTCGCCCTTGGTTATCCGCCCATCCTTGCCGGAGCCGGCAACGCTCGACACGTCGATCCCAGTTTCGGCTGCCATCTTGCGCACGGATGGAGCGAGCGGCACGACGTCCGCTGGTTTCATATCGGTTTGCGGGTGTGGGCGCGGCTCTTCGGCTGCGGCGTTGATCGGCGCCGTTTTTGATCAGGCCTGCCCGTCGGTACGGGCGACGCCTTGCTGGGCGCAGCTGCGCCTTCCTTGATCTGGCCGAGCAGCGCGCCGACCGCGACCGTTTCGCCGTCTTTAGCGGCGATATCGGCGAGCACCCCGGCAGCCGGTGCTGGCACCTCGATCGTCACCTTGTCGGTCTCGAGTTCGACCAGCGGCTCATCGACGGCAACCGCATCGCCTGGCTTCTTGAACCATTTCCCGATGGTCGCCTCGGTCACCGATTCCCCGAGCGTGGGCACGCGGATATCAGCCATGATCCCCACCTTTCATGTGGCGTGCTCGGGCGAGCGGGGGCAGCCGCGCGGACAAGTCGCGGCTGCTAGTCCAGTGCTTCGTCGAGGAGAGCCTTAAGCTGCTTGACGTGCTGTGACATTTGGCCGGTCGCCGTTGCCGCCGAGGCGGCGCGGCCGGCATATATCGGCTGTTTGTGGGTGGCGCCGATCTGCTCGAGAACCCATTCCAGATAAGGTCGCATGAATGAGTATGCGCCCATATTGCGCGGCTCCTCCTGGCACCACATGAATTGCGCTCCCCTGAAGCGGCCGAGCTCCTGCACCAGCGCTTTCAGCGGAACCGGATAGAGCTGCTCGACGCGCAGCAGATAAATGTCGTCGATCCCGCGCTTTTCCCGCTCTTCGTAAAGATCGTAATAAACCTTACCGGAGCACATCACCACCCGCCGGATCTTGTCGTCGGCAACAAGCTTGATCTTCTCGTTCGGAAGCATCTGGGCGTCGTCCCAAAGCAGGCGATGGAACGCCGTGTCCGGCGCCATCTCGGCGAGCCGCGACACCGCTTGCCGGTGACGCAGCAGAGACTTCGGGGTCATCAGGATGAGCGGTTTGCGAATGTCGCGTTTGAGTTGGCGGCGCAGGATGTGGAAGTAATTGGCCGGCGTGGTGCAGTTTGCCACCTGCATGTTGTCCTCGGCGCACATCTGCAGGAAGCGCTCGAGCCTTGCCGAGGAATGTTCGGGCCCCTGCCCCTCATAACCATGCGGCAACAGGCACACCAGCCCGGACATGCGCAGCCACTTGCGCTCGCCCGAGGACACGAACTGGTCGAAGACGACTTGCGCGCCATTCGCAAAATCGCCGAACTGCGCCTCCCACACCGTGAGCGCGTTGGGTTCGGCGAGCGAATACCCATACTCGAAGCCGACCACCGCCTCCTCGGAGAGCATCGAGTTGATGACCTCGAACCGGGCTTGCCGCTCCCCCAGATTGTTGAATGGAATGTATCGGTCTTCGTTCTCCTGATCGATCAGCACCGAGTGGCGCTGTGAGAAGGTGCCCCTTTCAGTGTCCTGACCGGAAATTCGGACTGGATGGCCTTCGAGCAACAGTGAGCAGAATGCGAGCGCCTCGGCTGTCGACCAGTCAATGCCTTCGCCGGTCTCGATGGCCTTGCGGCGATTTTCCAGGAAGCGCTGGATGGTCCGGTGCAGGTGGAAGCCTTGCGGCACCTCTGTAATCCTCTCCCCGATCTGCCTGAGAGTAGCGAGCGCGGCACCGGTATGGCCGCGCCGCGGATCGTCCGCGTCGCGCGCGGCCTTGATGTCGGCCCAACGCCCGTCGAGCCAGTCGGCGCTGTTCGGCTTGTAACCCTGGCTGGCCTCGAGCTCGGTATCGAGCTTGGCGCGCCAATTCAGGCGCATCTTCTCGACCTCACGCTCGGTGACGACATTCTCTCCGATGAGCTTCTTGGCGTAGATCTCCGCCGTGGCAGGGTGCTTGCGGATGGCCCTGTACATCAACGGCTGAGTGAATGACGGCTCGTCGCCTTCGTTGTGTCCGAACCGTCGATAGCAGAACATGTCGATGACGAAGGGGCACTGGAATTTCTGCCGAAACTCGGTTGCGACCTTGGCTGCAAACACCACCGCTTCTGGATCATCGCCGTTCACGTGGAAGATCGGTGCCTCGATCATTTTTGCGACATCGGACGGATATGGCGAGGAACGCGAATAACGGGGGTAGGTCGTAAACCCGATCTGATTGTTCACGATGAAATGCACGGAGCCGCCAGTGCGGTGCCCGCGCAGTCCCGATAGGCCGAAGCACTCCGCAATCACGCCCTGTCCAGCGAAGGCGGCATCGCCGGAAATGAGCAGCGGCATCACCATGGTGCGGTCTTCGCGGGTTGCGCCGAGCTGATCCTGTTTGGCGCGCACTTTCCCGAGCACAACTGGGTTGACGATTTCGAGATGCGAGGGATTTGCGGTGAGCGAGAGATGAACGCGGTTACCGTCGAACTCGCGGTCGGACGAGGCGCCGAGATGGTATTTCACGTCGCCGGAGCCCTCCACCTCGTTGGGCGTGGAGGAGCCGCCCTTGAACTCGTGGAAAATTGCGCGATGCGACTTACCCATCACCTGCGCCAAAACGTTGAGCCGGCCGCGGTGCGCCATGCCGATGATAATCTCTTTGACGCCGAGCGCCCCGCCACGCTTGATGATCTGTTCGAGCGCCGGAATCATCGACTCTGCACCGTCGAGACCGAAACGCTTGGTGCCTGTGAATTTCAGATCGCAGAATTTCTCGAAACCTTCAGCCTCAATCAGCTTGTTGAGGATCGCGCGTTTGCCTTCGCGCGTGAACGTAATCTCCTTATCCGGCCCTTCGATCCGCGCCTGAATCCAACCTTTCTGCGCCGGATCGGAGATGTGCATGAACTCGACTCCGAGCGTCTGGCAGTACGTGCGGCGAAGGATCGCGAGAATTTCGCGCAGCGTGCCGAATTCCAAGCCTAAGACCCGGTCGAGAAAAATCTTGCGATCGTAGTCCGCTTCCGTGAAGCCGTAGGAGCGCGGGTTGAGATCCTCCTCGTCGTGATGCGGCTCGAGGCCGAGCGGATCGAGATTGGCATAGAAATGCCCGCGCGCACGGTAGGCACGGATCAGCATCAAGGCGCGGATCGAATCGCGCGTCGTCTGCTGAACCTCGGCGGCGGAGAAATCAACGCCGGCCGCCTGCGCTCGCGCCTTGACCTTCTCACCGAGTGAGCGCTCAAGCTCGCCCCAATCGCCGGTCAGCGCCGACACGAGTTCGCTGCGCGCCGGCTACGACGCGGCTGCGGCCAGTGAGGCCGCTGCCATGACGGTCCGTGGATGCTCGTCATCACATCGGCGGGCGTATCTTTCAGACTCTCGAAGAACGCCCGCCATTCGGCATCAACCGCGGCGGGATCGGTCTCGTAGCGGGCATAGAGGTTCTCGATATAGTCGGCATTGCCGCCGTAGAGGAAAGACGTGCGGGCGAAGGCAGCATTCGCGTCCTGACGAGACATGCTCAGGTCCTGTGGCTTGGAGGCTCGCAAAGGGCGGCCCGTGGGGACCGATCTGGTTGCGAACCTACATTATTTATGCCGCAGCCGCGTCGTAGCAATTGGGAACTGATGAACTAAGGTTCATATGTTCTTCGCAAGTCAAAAATGGGAAGTCCCCGCTGCCCTCTAAT
>VAZQ01000453.1 GCA_005883115.1 Alphaproteobacteria bacterium
GCTCGACGCCGCCAAGGCCTACGGCGGACGAATGGGGCTTGGCGATCTGCTCGCCCCCGCGATTACGCACGCGAAAGAGGGCGCAATCGTCACGAAGAGCCAGGCCCGCTTCACCTCCGAGAAACTTTCCGAGCTCACACATGTGCCTGGCTTCGCGCAGGTCTTTTTATTTGACGGCAAGCCGCCCGATGCGGGCGCAACGCTCAAACAAACGGCGCTTGCGGCGACGCTCGAGCATCTCGCCCATGCCGGGCTCGACGACTTCTATCGCGGCGATGTCGGGCGCGAGATTGCCGGCGATCTCGATCGCATCGGCAGCCTGCTCACGCGCTCCGACCTGCAGCGCTGCCGCGCCACCCTCGCCGAGCCGCTCTCGGTGGCGCTCGATGATGGCACCGTCTTCAATACGCCGCCGCCGACGCAAGGGCTTGCGTCATTGCTCATCCTCGCGCTGTTCGCGCGCTTGCGCGTTCCACAGGGTGAGGGATTCGACCACGTGCACGGGCTCGTCGAAGCGACGAAACGGGCCTTTGCCGCGCGCGACCGGATGATCACGGATCCCGATCGCCTGCCGCAACCCATCGATCGCTATCTCGCGGCGCCGTTCCTCGACCGCGAGGTTTTGGCCATCGATCGCCGCAAGGCTGCGCCTTGGCGGCCCTCTGCTGGCGCGGGCGGCACAGTTTGGATCGGCGCCGCCGACGCCTCCGGTCTCGTCGTCTCCTACCTCCAGTCGCTCTACTGGGAATTCGGCTCCGGCGTGGTGCTGCCCAGGACCGGCGTGCTGATGCAGAATCGGGGCTCGAGCTTTTCGCTCGACGCCGGTGCCTTGAATGCGCTCGAGCCCGGCCGGCTGCCGTTCCACACCCTCAATCCGGCGCTCGCGGTGCTCGCTGATGGCCGCGTGATCGCCTACGGGACCATGGGCGGCGATGGCCAGCCGCAGACGCAGGCTGCGGTGTTCACGCGTCACGTGCACTACGGGGTGCCGCTCGCGCGCGCGATCGATGCGCCGCGCTGGCTGTTGGGCCGCACCTGGGGCTCGGCCCGCGGCAATTTGCGCATGGAATCGCGTTTCGCGGATGTGCTTATCGAGCGCCTGGGAGCGGCGGGCCACGACGTCGAAGTACTGCCGGAGGGTTATTCCGATCTCATGGGCCATGCCGGCGCGGTGGTCTGTCACCCGGATGGCACATTTGAAGCCGGCCATGACCCACGTGCCGACGGCGGCGCGGCGGGGGCGTAGATTTCACGTTACCTTGCACTGACTTGGTGCCTCCGCGCCTCCTTTCCGCCGCAGTCCGTGATATCGTGCCGCCAATCCGCCCGGAGGAGCTTGGCGAGCGCATCGATAATGCACCGTCCCTTCATTTGTAGTCTCGCAGCATGTGCGGCTCTCGTGATCGCGACCGCGGCCGCGCGCGCGCATCCTCACATCTGGGTGACCGTCAAGAGCGAGCTCGTCTACGCACCCGATGGCACCGTGACCGGCGTTCGCCACGCCTGGACCTTCGACGATATGTTCTCGGTGTTCGCCACCCAAGGCATCGAATCCAAGCAGAAGGGAGAGTTCACCCGCGAGGAGCTGGCGCCGCTTGCCGAGGTCAACGTCACCTCGCTCAAGGAATACGACTACTTCACCTATGCCAAGGCGAGCGGAAAGAAGGTGGAGTTCGAGGATCCGCAGGCGGGCTATTATCTCGACTTCGATCCTAAGGATACCGTACTGACGCTGCACTTCACGCTCCCGTTGAAGGCGCCGGTCAAGGCAAAGGACCTTTCGCTCGAGGTCTATGATCGGGAGTTCTTCGTCGACTTCAGCTTCGCCGAAAAAGATCCGGTCAAGCTCGTCGGAGCGCCCACGCACTGCAAGCTTTCGGTCGGCCGGCCGCAGGAAATGAACGCCGCATTGACCCGTCAGCTGAGCCAACTCGCTGCCGACCAGCGGGATCCCTCGCTCACTATCGGTGCTGAATACGCGAATAAGATTTTCGTGAAATGCCCGTGAAAATCATCTGCGGCCGGCGACCGATCATTCATCTTGCGTTGCTGACCGCGGTCGTCGCTGGTCTTCTGTTCGCAGCCGGCGTGGTCGACGGCGCATTCGCGCAGGCTAGCCCGTTCGGCGCGCCACGTGCGCCGACGCCGGCCACGCCCGTGGGAGGCGTGCTGGGCTGGATTTTCGCCAAGCAGGCGGAATTCTACCGGCAGTTCTCCGGCCTGATCCGCGCCGCCAAGGCCGATGGCAGCGCGATCTGGAGCCTGGTCGGGTTGTCGTTCCTCTACGGCATTTTCCACGCTGCCGGCCCTGGTCACGGTAAGGCGGTGATCTCGTCATATATCGTCGCCAACGATGAAACCTGGACGCGCGGCGTGATCCTCTCGTTCGCCTCGGCGCTGTTGCAGGCGCTCGTTGCGGTGGTGGTCGTAGGGATCGCAGCCGTGCTGCTGAGCGCGAGCGCGGCGACCATGGGCCGCGCGGTGAACGCGATCGAGATCGTGAGCTATTCGCTCATCATCGTCATCGGGTTGAGATTACTGTGG
>VAZQ01000454.1 GCA_005883115.1 Alphaproteobacteria bacterium
CCTTCGGCATCATCGGAATCTCATTCCGGCTCCAGTTCGGTGTCATGCCAAGCCCTAGGAAACCAATACCGAGCGGACGCGCTATTTCCTTCACCTGCGCAAGATGTGCCATGATCTCGGAACAGGTCTGATGCACACTCTCTACCGGCGCGCCGGAGAGTTCGAACTGACCGCCCGGCTCTAGCGTGATCGCGCCGCCGCCGGTCACATCGAATAGACCGATAATGTTGCCTGCCTCGACAATCGGCTCCCAACCCAGCAGATGTTGCATGCCTTCCAGCAGGGCGCGGACGCCACGGCCGCCCTCGTAAGAAACCGGCTGAAGCCCCTCCACCCTGAACACGAACTTCTCGTGCTCGGTGCCGATGCGGAACTGCGAGCTAGGCTTGCTGCCCGCCTCGAACCACGCGACGAGATCGTCGCGCGTTTCGATCGGAGTCATGTCGACTTGGTCGCGAGCCATGCAGATTTTCCGGCAGGAAAGGGCCGCGACCTTACACGGCGGCTGTAAGGGAGGGCAATTGGGTTCACCCCTCGCCGATGCAAAGCATCGGCGCCAACCCTCGTCTATGCTCCGCTCTTCGCGTAAAGCTCCCCCGACCGGCGCGAAAAGCGAAAGCCGCTCTCGTCCCTGTCGTAAACGAGATCGACATCGGCATAATGCGCACGCTCCCGCTTAGCGCGCGTGCCGACCTCGAGGTAGAGTGCATCGCGTTGCGACTTGTTGACGAGATGATGACCGTTGGGCACGCCGGCCTGGAAGCCTGCCGCATCGCCCGGGAGCAACACGGTCGTGCCGCCGTCCTCGATCAGCATGATCTCGCCCTGGAGCACATAGATGAACTCATCTTCGGTCTCATGCCAGTGACGCAGCGCTGAGGCGGCGCCGGGTTTTAGCCGCGTGAGGTTGACCCCGAATTGCGTGAGCCCAGCTACGTCGCCGAGCGCGGTCTTCTCGCGGCCCTCTGTAACGGCACCCCACGGGTCGGGATAGCGGCCTCTCCTGCGCACAGTGGCTTTCGCAATGTCTATCTTCGGCATGCGTGCCCTCCTGTGCAGCCGTCACAGGCTCCTTGCGATCAGCAGCTTCATGATCTCATTGGTGCCGGCGTAGATACGCGTCACCCGCGCATCACGATACATGCGCGAGATCGGAAATTCGTCCATGTAGCCATACCCACCGAAAAACTGCAGGCAGCGATCGATGATTTTTCCCTGCAGGTCGGTGAGCCAATACTTCGCCATGGAGGCGGTAACCGTATCGAGCGTGCCGGCAAGGTAACGTTCGATGCAATGGTCGTGAAACACCCGTGCGATTGTCGCCTCCGCCTTGCACTCGGCAAGTCCGAACTGGGTATTCTGGAATTCGATGAGCTTCTTGCCGAAAGCCGCTCGCTGCTTGACGTATTCAATGGTGACAGCGAGCGCCCGTTCAAGCATGGCCTGAGCATGCACCGCAACAATGAGGCGCTCGCGCGGCAGATCGCTCATCAGCTGTGCGAACCCCTGGCCTTCGTCACTGCCGAGCAGGCTCTCCGCCGGCAATTTCACGTCCTCGAAGAACAACTCCGAAGTATCGGCGGAGTCGAGGCCAAGCTTCTTGAGCTTCCGGCCGCGGCGAAAGCCCATCGCATCCTCGGTCTCCAGCACCATCAGCGACACGCCCTTCGTCCCCGCGCTCGCGTCGGTCTTGGCGACGACGATAATCAGATTGGCGTGCTGGCCATTGCTGATGAAAGTCTTTGAGCCGTTGAGCACATACCCGTTGCCGGACTTTTTCGCGGTGGTGCGCACGCCTTGCAAGTCCGAACCGGTGCCGGGCTCGCTCATGGCGATGGCGCCGACAAGTTCGCCGGTAACGAGCTTCGGCAGCCAGCGACGTTTTTGTTCGTCGGTCCCGTAATGGAGAATGTAGGGCGCGACGATACCGGAGTGCAGCGGCGCCCCGAACGAATCGAATCCCGCAAGACTCAGTTCCCGGCCGATCACTGCTTCGTGCGCAAAACTGCCGCCGGCCCCGCCGTACTCTTCGGGAATGGCCGGACAAAGGAGGCCAGCCGAGCCGGCTTTCGTCCAGACTTCGCGGCCATACATGCCCTGCTCATTCCAGGTATCGAGGTGGGGCACATACTCGGTCGCGATGAAGCGCCGCGCTTGCTCCTCGAGCAGCACGAGGTCCTCGGTCATCCAGCTAGGTGGTGGGAGGTTTAGGACGCTCATGACGAAGCCCGTGTGTCGAGCACCTTATAGGGCATCACCGCACGATGCGAGAGTGCGGGCGTTGACAAGTGCCCGCCGCTTTCTCACAACGGCCCCAGTCGGGAAAGCAGCGCATGCGATTGGCAGATTGTGCGATAGAGCCGCCCCGCCCGATGGATGACCGCCGGCCGCCCTTTCGGTTAGAGCGGTTTAGAGTGTCCTTGCGGCGACGCGGCGAAAACAAAACGCCGCTCCAGGATGCGAGCGAGCCCAATACCGATATCACGAGGCTCCCGGCCATCGGGCGCTGCGCGAAGATCCGGCGTTGACGTCTCCCAGCACATCGGCGACCCCAGCTGTGGCGGACATTCGTTCCTCCATTCCTGGAGTGTTGCTGTCCGCGGCGGTGGCGATCAGCGCCGTCACCGCTGCTCGGCTTCTGGGCGGGATTCTCCCGATTCCCGCCATGGTGGTCGCGCTCGTGATCGGCATCGCGATCAATCCGCTTGCCCGGCGAAGATTGTTTCAGCCCGGCATCCTGCTCTGCCTGAGGGTCATCTTGCGTTGGGCCGTCGCCTTGCTCGGCCTGCGGATCGCACTCGCTGAAATTGCGGCTCTGGGATTGAGCACGGCGATCTTGGTCGTCATCGCCATGGCGATTACCCTAGCTGCCGGTTTCCTGCTGGCACGTCTGTTCGCGTTGGAGCGCGCTTACGGAGCATTAGCCGGCGCAGGCACCGCAGTATGTGGAGCCTCAGCTACGCTCGCCACATCGATCGTGCTGCCGGACTACAAGGGCAAGGAGACCGATATCGTCTTCGTCGTAGTCGCCGTGAATGCCCTCTCGACCTTGGCAATGGTCGTGTACCCGCCGTTCTGCACCTGGCTGAGTTTCGACGCGCAGATCACGGGAATAATGCTGGGGGCGACGATCCATGATGTCGCCCAGGTGGTTGGCGCCGGATACTCGGTATCTGAGACCGCGGGCAATACCGCCGTCATTGTCAAGCTGTTTCGCGTGTTTCTCATGCTGCCGCTGGTTCTGGCAATCGGCTGGTTCTTTGCGCGCCGAAGCGTTACGACCACCGCCGCAAGGGTCCCGATCCCGGTCTTCGCGATCGTTTTCGTAGCTTTGTGCGTCCTCAACAGCATTGCGCCTGCATTTCCCCCGTTTGCGCGAATGCTCGCGTGGATCAAGGCCCCGTTAATCGAGGCATCGACGTGGGGGTTGTTGCTCGCGATATCGGCACTCGGGCTCGGTACGTCGTTGAGTGGAATCGCCGCACTCGGATGGCGACACGTCGCGACGGTGACCGGCACAACGCTCGTCATTTTCGCCGTCATGACGGCAGGTCTAATGGTTTTCGCATGAAGGTCCGCATACATGCGCGGGCCGCCCGCCTCACCGATCTTAACATTCTATTTACCCGAACGACAAAAACTGCGCGTAAGGGCTCAGGGGAACTATCCGCCGCCTGCTGACGAGCGCCGATTCGGACGAGCATGTTCGGCTTCCGCTCCACGCTATTGAACATTGATGTGGGAATGACATCCGGCGTTCCGTGGCAAAGCAAAGAAGTGAGACGACGGACGCGCCGAGCCGCGTGCGAGGCCGCGCGCCATTGCGGCATCTCAGTCGGCGATTGGCTCGACCGCATCATTCTTGATGCGGCCTCAAAACAAGTTGTCGACCCCAAACGGCTTAAACAGCCGCGCTATGGTACATATGACGGGACAGCCGACGAAAGCGTCCCGGAACCCTGCTGCTTCGACGACATCGTTGGCCCATTGCGCGACGATCTTGCCGATATACGCCATGCGCTGCGCCGCTCCATGCCGTCCGAAATACTGCTCGGCATGGCGCAAGCCCTGCAGCAACTTTCGCAAAAAATCCCAAATGTGGTCGAAAAATTCGAGGCCTCCGATGCCCGGCTCAATCATTTCGAAGCGATCGGGCGGGAATTGGCGAAAGTACTCGTCCATATCGCACGCCAGCAGGCGGTAAACCGGGCTCCGCTCGCTGCGATGCCGGCATCAGATTTCGATGCACTCGCGCGCGACATTGCCGAGCTGCGCGACAGTGAAACGAAGGTGCAGGGCTCGCTCGAACTCATCCACGGCGCGCTGGCTAATGTCGTCGATCGGCTTGCCCTGATCGAGACCAACATGAACAACCGGGTCGCGTCGGCACGGGATGCCTTGCCATCTGCTGCGGCCAGCGCAGATCCGCTTGCGCCGGCGACCCCGGCAACATCGAACGCGCCAGTCGCGTCGGAGGCCCCCGCTACTTCTACAGCGGTCGAACCGGCTTGCACCAGCGGACCAACGCTTTCCCACCTCCCGATCCGCCCTAAGCTGTCCCGCGAAGATGCGGCGGAATCGCGTTCCGGCGCAGCTGGTGCTCACAAACCGCTCGCCCCCGCCGATCACGCCCTAGGGTCTGCGGCCGGCAGCGCGAAGCTGTCGGTCCTGCCGGATCACGGCGGCAGATCGGGCCTCATCGCCGCAGCGCGACGCGCGGCGCATAGCGCAAGCGGAAGTGTGGCCGACAGGGACAAGGGATTAGCTGCGAGCAAAATCAGCCGTACTGCGCCCGCCAGCGGCATCGGCAACCCAAACGCCTGGCTCGGCGCAATAGCCGCCACCCTAATCGTGCTTGGGCTTTTTCAGATCGCCAGGATCTTCGTCCTCGCTTCCGATGAAAGGACAGCGACCGCACCGAGCTACACGGCCATGACGCCCGACCCCATGCTGAGTCCCGTTCCCGGACCTGCGAGTGACAGCGAGCCTACTCTCGCTGCGCCACTGGCGCCGCTTCTGCGTCGCCCAGCGACCGTTTTATCGACTATCAACGGCGCGACCGTTGCCCCGCCTGCGGTCGATGTCATCGTTCCAGGGTCGGCGCTAGAACCTGAAGCTACAGGAAAGGTTCGGCCATTGTCGGCTGTGACCAGCAGCGCGCCGGCGGCTGGATTGAGCTCCGCACCCGCGCCAGCCGGGGTCAGCCCCGACCTCGACTTTGCCGCCTCGCGCCGTGCACA
>VAZQ01000455.1:0-2441 GCA_005883115.1 Alphaproteobacteria bacterium
CGTTCGCGTTCCGGCGCGTCGGCCTCTGCGACATTGAGCGTGATGAGGCCGCCTGCATGGCCGGTCATGATAGGCGCCTCGCCCCCTTTGCCGTCGGGGGGGCCCGACAGGAAATCAAAGGCGAGGCCGTTCGGATCTTCCGCTCTGGTTGCGAGCGGCAGCCGCAGCCGCAGCAGCGTGTAGAACAGGCGATGCTTGGCGTATTCGATCTTGCGCCAATGCACGAGATTCTCGGGATTGGTGAGATCGGGGATGGTGCGGTTGTGACGGCACGACGCGCAGAAAATCTCGGCATCTTCCGCAGCCACCAGCCAGTTGCACACGTCGTGCTCGGCGTTGGCGCAGAAGCGATATTGCTCGCCCTCAGTTGCAAGCGCACGCCACAGGCCGTCGGCCTCTTCCAATGCAGTGACGACTTCCTGCTTCGGCAGATAGCCGAGCCGCAGCCCGCAGCTCTCGCACTTCGTATTCTCGAAATACAGCAGCTGGCCGCAATTCTGGCAGCTAGCGCATCTCGTCTGAAGGAGCGACGGGCGAAAACGAACGCTCACGCCGACTCACCTGCCCACAGCCGCGACCGCCGGCCGCGCAGCGTCCGGGCGCCGGTAGTCGTAGCTCGCCATCAAATCCTCGACCAGCTTGTTGAACTCGGCCCAATCCGTTTCACGATAGGAATGATTGCGGATGATGAAAGCCGCGCCGGCGTAGAATTTCTCGTATTGTAGGTGGCGGCCGGCGAACTCGGAGCCGACCATGTCCCAGGCGAGCTTGAACAGCTTCATGCGGGTCAGCGCGTCGGCCTGTGGCGTCTGCCAATAGGTCAAGAACTGCGTGGCGAGCTCCGGGTCGTCCATGACCGAGACGTCGGCGGGCATCTGGAACACACCGCCGCCGCAGAGCTCGCGCAGCTCATCGACGAACTTGCTGTAGTTCTGCGTGCACCAGTCGAGCCCCGCATACATGAAACGCCGATTGAAGCAGACGTAACCCTCGGGCCAGGCTTCGTAAGCGTTGATCTGTCCATGCACCAGTCCGCCGATCGTGCTCTCGACCGCCGCCATCTTGCCGAGCGTCTCCTTGACGGCAGGGACCTGGTCGGCACCAGTCGCCTGCGCGACCTTGCTGCACAAACCGAGTAGGAGACGCATCTTCGACCAATAGCGCACATTCGACTGGTGATTGCCGAAGCAATGGCTCGGCGTCTTGATGTAGATGTCGCGCGAGAGCACGGCATCGTCGTGCACGAAGACTTTCTCCCACGGCACCTTGACGTTGTCGCACAGCACCATGCTGTCGCTCTCGTCGTAGCGCCAGGCGAGCGGGGAATCGAACTCGGAGGTGGCGCCAAGCACCGCCGGTTTGCGCGACCACAGCGTGAGGCCGCGCGCGTTGCAGGGCACGGCGCAGGTGATCGACTCTTTCTTCTGGTCGGGGGCGAGCGGAAGCACGTTGCCGATCCAGATCTCGTTGGCATAGACGGCGCCGGTCGCCAGCATCTTCATGCCCGAAACAACAACGCCGTCGTCGGTTTCCCGCACCACCCGCAGTGTCGGCACGGGAATATTCTGCCGCTGATAGAATTCCGGATTGCGCGCCGCCTGCGGCGGCAACACCGCGTAGACGACGTAAATGTCGTTATCGCGCAAATGCCGGTAGTAGCGCAGAAGATTGTCGGCATGCGCGCAGGGAGCGGGCAGCGCATCGGGCTTGATCACCATGCCGGTGACGAAGGAGGCGACGTGATCGGGCGAGCGGCCGAACATGCCAAAGGTAAAGTCGGCGATGCGGCGGTGGCCAAGCATGCGCCGCTGCAAGTCCTCGCGGGTACGCGGGCGCAGGAAGTAGATCGAGTGACGGCCGCCGTCCTCCTCGTAGCTCATGGCCTCGCGGTTGGCGGGGTCCGCCTTCATGTCGTAAAGCGCGGCGACGGTTGCGGCCGCGTTGCGAAAGGCGGGGTGACGGGTGACGTCGTCGACGCGCTCGCTGCCGATATAGACGACGCGCCCGTCGCGCAGCAACTCCAGGTGCTCCTTGCCCGTGCGCAGCATCGCCCGCTCCTTGTGTCGCCTCAGAAGTCTAGCACGTCGGAACGCTCCAGGAACCAGCCTGTGCTGCGACTGCGGCGCGCATCCCCTGTGCTTGCGCCATGGACGCCGGGCGGGCACACCGCCATTGTCTTCCGCCTGGGTTCTGCGGCAAGCTTTTAGCCATGACCGACGCGCTCGGCTTCCGCAAGAAATTCGGCGTGATCGCGCCTTCGACCAACACCTCCGTGCAGCCGGAATTCGAAGCGATGCGTCCGCGCGGCGTCACCAATCACTTCGGCCGCATCCATATCCCCAACGATCCGATCCGTGACGACGCCGATTTCAATCAACTCATGGACAACATCCGCCAGCAGATGTTTGTGGCGGTCGATGAGGTCATGACCTGCCAGCCCG
>VAZQ01000455.1:2518-7260 GCA_005883115.1 Alphaproteobacteria bacterium
AGCAAAAGACTGCACCAGCGGGTCGAGGCGCACGCCGGCGTCAAGGTCTCGATGGGCTCGGACGCGGCGCGCGCGGCGCTTGAGCGCCATGGGGCGAAGCGGATCGGCGTGATTACGCCCTATATGCCGGCCGGCGACACGCAGGTGCGGCGCTTCTTCACCGATTGCGGGTTCGAGGTCGTGCGGCTCAAGGGCCTTAAATGTGCAAGCCCCGTACTGATCGCGCATGTGAGTGAGCGCGAGCTTCGCGACGCCATCCTGGAAGTCGACGGACCGGGCGTCGATGCAGTGATCCAGGTCGGCACCAATCTGGCGATGGCACGGCTGGCGGGGATCGCCGAGTTCTGGCTCGAAAAGCCCGTACTCGCGATCAATACCTGTATCTACTGGTGGTCGCTGCGCCAGAACGGCATCGACGACAAGATCGACGGCTTCGGCTCGCTGCTGCTGGAGCATTGACCCACTGGGCGCGTCGAAGAGACGCGCAAACGCGCTTATGCTGGAGACCCATATTCCAGAGGGCGGCAGTTATCTGCTTTCTCGCCGGGCCGATACCTTCGCTAGAGCTTCACGTTCCCGGGGGAAATTGACCGATCAAGGTCCATTTGCCGTCCTGCAACTGGATGACGTAGACCGGCTTGAGCGCGTCGCCATTCGATCCGAATGAGATCGCGCCCTCGAGCGCCGGAAAGTCCTTCATCTTGCGCAGCTCGTCTTTGATGGCCGTGCGCTCAGCCGCGAGGTTTGAAGGAGCGCCCGTGACCTTGGCCTGTTTCATCGCGTTGGCGTAGAACAGCACGATGTCGTAGGTCGCCGCATCGAACTGCGCGGCGGTCGTGCGGTCGAGCCCCGCGGCTTTCGCGCGTTTGGCGAACTCGGCCTGGAATGCCTTGGCGCGATCGTTGAGCTCGGCGTAGAACGTGGTGGGAATAGTCGTGCCATCGCCCGCCTTGCCCATCTGCCGCCCGAGCTCGGGGTCGGCGATAGTGGAGCCGGCGACGAGCCGCCCCTTGTGACCCTGCCGCCGCAGCTCCTGCACGAGACGCGTTGCCGGGTCCGGGCCCGATCCAACCCCGATCAAATCGGTCGGCTGGCCGACGAGCTGGGAAACCTGGGCCGAGAAATCGAAAGCTTGGGTCTGGAAGGTGACGCTGAGCTTCACGTCGGTGCCAGCCTTCTTCATCACCGCCGGCAGCACGTTCTCGCCCATGACCTTGGAGATCACATCGTCAGTGGCGTAGGCGATAGCGCCTGTCGCCATGGCCAAGTCCTTCTGCTTGAGCGAGCGCATGACGCGCTCGAACATGTAGCCTTCGTCCGACGTGTTGCGGAAGGCGTATTGGAACGGCTCCGCCAGTTTCGGCGCCGAGGAAGCCATGGACATCGACGCGACGCCGGTGCGGTCGCCGGCCGGAAACACCACGCGGCATTCGCTGGAGCTGAGCGGTCCAATGATGGCCAGCACCTTGTCGTCGTCAGCGAGCTTGCGCAGGCCAACCACCGCCTGATCGGGCTTGCCGGCGGTATCGAAAGCAACGATACGCAGCTTCTTGCCGGCGATACCGCCGGTGGCGTTGATTTCGTCGATGGCGATCTGCGCCGCAATCTCATTGGTTTTCGAGAAGGTGGCAAACGGCCCTGCCGCTGACGGCAGATAACCGAGCGGAAGGTCCTGCCCGGCCGCGCTCCCCGCCCCCAGCGCTGCAAGTGCTGCCGCCAGCATGGCGCCCATCGGTCTCGGGTTCATCGTGCTTCTCCTCTGTTTGGTCGATTCGATTTCCTGCTCAGTTAAACGAAGTCGTGCGTGCGTCTCCTCGGTCGTCGCCGCGGCCGCGGCCGAGATAGGCAGCCTGCAACGCGCGGTCGGCGAGGATGTGATCGGGCGCGCCTTCCATGGTCACCCGTCCGAGCTCGAGCACATAGGCGCGGTCGGCGAGTTCGAGCGCGCGCTGCGTGTTCTGCTCGACCAAGAGGATGCTCTGCCCGTTCTCCTGATTGAGCCGATGGATCAATGCGAAGACCTCGTTCGACAGCTTCGGGCTCAGCCCCAGCGAAGGCTCGTCGAGCATCATGAGCTTCGGCCGCCCCAGCAAGCCACGACCGATCGCCAACATCTGCTGCTCGCCTCCCGACAAGACCGATGCCGCGTGGTGGCGGCGCGCCGCCAGATGGGGGAAGCGATCATAGATCTCTGCAATTTCCGCGGCGACCGCGCGGTGATCGCGCCGGTGGAATGCGCCCATCAGCAGATTCTCGTGGATGGTGAGCGTCATCACGATGCGGCGGCCCTCCGGCACCAGAACGAGCCCGCCCCGCACGCGCATGCTGGTCGGCCGATGGGTGATGTCGCAGCCGTCGAAGCGCACGGTCCCGCCGGACGGGTGAACAAGACCTAGCAACCCGCGTAGCAGCGACGACTTGCCGGCGCCATTGGCGCCAAGCACCGCCACCACCTCGCCCGCGGTGAGAGTGATGGAGACACCGCGCACCGCGTGCACGCGGCCGTAGCGGATCTCGAGCTCATGCACTGTAAGCACGGTGCTGCTCCATCGGCTCGGCGGCCGGCGTCCCGAGATAGGTCTCCTGCACCAACAGATTGTGGCGAATCTCCTCGGGGCTCCCTTCGGCGATTTTACGGCCGAAATCGAGAACGATCACCGCCTCACACAGCGCGCCGACGAAATGCATGTCGTGCTCGACCACGAGCACGGTGAGACCGCCGCCGGCACAAACTTTCTCGAGCTGCGCCTGCAGCGCCTCGGTTTCCGCCGGATTGAGGCCAGCGGCGGGCTCGTCGAGCAAGAGCAGCCGCGGCTGCGCCATCAGCGCGCGCACCAGCTCGATGCGCTTCTGCACGCCATAGGGAAGGTTGCCCACGGTCGAATGCTCGTACTGGATCAACGCCGCATTGGCGAGCGCCGCACGCGCCGCTTCGCGCCAGCGGTTGCGCGGCACGAGGTTCACCGGCTGCAGCACGCCGCGCAGGCCGTGATTACGGCAGTGCTGGCCGACCATGACGTTTTCCAGCGTGCTCAGGTGTGGCATCAGCCGGATGTTCTGGAAGCTGCGGGCGATGCCGTGGCGAATGCGCAACCGCGAAGGGGTATGCACGCCATAGGGAAGGTTGCCTACGGTCGAGCGCTCGTACTGGATCAACGCCGCATTGGCGAGCGCCGCACGCGCCGCTTCGCGCCAGCGGTTGCGCGGCACGAGGTTCACCGGCTGCAGCACGCCGCGCCTGACCGCAAGCGTCAAATCCTCGATCACGCGCAAGCCGCCGAAATGCTTGCTCACGGATTCGAGACGAAGGATGGGGTCGGTCGCGCTCACCCGGTGCGCTCCTTCGGCAATCCGACATGTTCGGCTCGAGTGAAGCCGAAGAGGCGGCGCAGTTGCGCTCCGGTGACCAGTCCCTCCGGTCGCAGCGCCATGATCACGATGACCGCGGCGGCGAAGGCGACGTAGCGCCAGTGAGCGCTGGCGCGCAACAGTTCCGGCAGCAGCGTGAAGACCGCGGCGCCCAAGAGCGGCCCGACCACGGTCTGGGTGCCGCCGAGCAGGACGTAGAGTACGATCGTGATGCTGAGCGAGATGTTGAAATATTGTGCCTCGATGAAGCTGAAGTGATGCGCGTAGAGGCCGCCGCCCACACCGGCAATGGCCGAACCGAGCGCAAATGCGGCGATCTGAAAGGCGCGCACGTCGATACCTATCAGGTCCGCCGCCCCTTCGTCGTCGTGCACCGAACCGCGGTCACCGCGATTCCGAAGCGCGTTGCAAACAACAGCCAGACCAGCGCGACGACGATAACGGCCGTCGCGGCGATGGTCGGCAGACGAATGAAGGCCGCAACCGGATAGCCGGCGGCGCCACCCACCACCTCGAGATTGAGAATGCCCGCCTGCACGATCTGGCCAAGCGCGAAGGTGGCAAGGGCGAGATAAATGCCGCGGGTGCGCAGCACCGGCACAGCCACGACGAGCGCCACCGCTCCGGCAATGATCCCGGCGAGCGGAATGGCGACGAGGGGCGCCAGCTTGAACACATTGCTCAGATAAGCCGAAGCATAGGCGCCGATCGCGGCGAAGCCGGCCAGCCCCAGATTGAGCTGTCCTGCCGCCAGCGGCAGGAAGCCGCCATAGGCGAACACGACGTTCACCGCGAGCAGAACCAGAACACCTTCGAGATATCCGCTCATGCGCGCTGCCCAGCCAACGCTCCGCCGAACAAACCTGCCGGACGGACGAACAGAATCAGCAGCAGCAGCCCGTAGACCGCGATGTCAACGAAGTCGGCTCCGAAATAGCCGATCGACATCACCTCCACCAAACCAGGCAATCGAGCCCCAGATATTGCCCATGCCGCCGATGATCATGGCCGAGATGCCCTTGAGACCGACCAGCTCGCCCATGAATGGTTGTACCTGGCGGTAATTCAACGCGAAGATCACGCCCGACAGCGCGGCAAACAAACCGCTGGTCAGGAAGACCAACGGTACGATGCGGTTGATGTCGACGCCGAGCAGCAGCGCGGTATCGGAATCTTCGGCGATCGTGCGCAGGCCGCGGCCGAGACGGGTGCGCAGCAGTACCAGCGTCAGCACCCAGATCAGCGCAATCGAGCAGACGAGCCCGGCAAGTTGCGGAAGGCTGATGATGAGGCCGGCGATCCGCCAGTCGGCGTCGACGAACAGTGCCGGCAAGGTGCGCAGCTCCGATCCCCAATAGATCACCGCCAGATGC
>VAZQ01000456.1 GCA_005883115.1 Alphaproteobacteria bacterium
ATCGGCATTTCGCTCCCGGGCACTGGCGAGCAACCGGCTGCGCCAGTGTTCATCGATGGCAAAAAGGTGGCGACGCTGCGCGGCGCTACAGTGGCCGCCGACTTCAAGCAGATGGTGATCGACTATATCGAAACCCGGTTCGGGCACGGCAGCGCCGGACGTACGGCGGCGGAATAGGCCCGCCGGGGCGATCGACTAGCTTCAAATCGGACAGTGTGCCAGTCGGGCGCGCAAGCGCTAGTGCGGTGCGTGCGGCGCGCGCGAGAGTTCGGCGAGCAGACCGATGACCGCGATCAAAACACAAAGAAGCACGATCTTTTCCACGCAGGCCCTCCACGAACCCATCCTCGCGGCACCTATTTAGAATGGGATCGCGGCGGCACAGGTTCCGTGTCGTGGCAAAGTGATGGCAGGTGGAGTTAATCTGCCGTTAAATCTCTTGGCGAATTTGCGACACGCCGACGCGTGAGGGATGACATTCGCGAGCGGCGGATAGCGCGAGCTAATGCGGCACGATCAGTCACGCTGCTTTCGGCGGCAGGTTCGCCAGGTCTGCCGCATAGACCTCTTCCATGCGCGATTGCAGCTCGTGTCGGGCAAGGGCCTCGCCGAACATACGGCGTACCAGCGGCTGCTCGTCGGCGTAGTCGATCTGTGTTCCGCCCCGTCGTGTCGAGATCCATGACATCGGCACGCCCTGGGCATTGCGCGGCGTCCAGTGCTTGAACGCGAGATACCGCGCGGGTGTCGGGCCGGAATTGAAGTGCTGATGAAACCACGTATTGGGTGGCACAATGAGTGTGCCGACCTGCCAATCGAACCGCCGCGGCTTCTCACCCTGGGGCCACATCAGTGAATAACCCTCGCCCGACAGCACGATCACGTGCGCGCCCGGCCCATGGGCGTGTGCCTTCTTGTAGGTGCCGACCGGGAATTGTGAGATGTGGCTGGCGATCGATCCGCGCGCCATGTTGAAGCGGATGTGCCCGCCGCCGGCGCCACGCTCCTTGGCCGCAATCAGCGGCAGGTTGACGGCATCAGCCACGAAATTGGTCTGCAGCAGGAAGCCCACTTGCTCACCTTTGCCGCTGTAGTAATCAGGCTCGCCGGAAAAGCGATTCTTGAAATCGTACGGGTGATCGAACACGAACTCGATGTCCTCATAGAGATTGATTACCGATGGCGCGTTCGTGACCGCAACATAGCGCACGTTTTCCTGACCCGAGCCGTTGAAATGTTGGTACCAGCAATTGAGCGGGATGGCGAAAATCGCGCCTGCTTTCCACTCGAAGGTGGCGCGCGCGCCTGCATTGTTCCACACGGCGGTGGATCCCCGACCCGACAGCACCAGAATCATCTCCTCGAATAGGTGATGTTGCGGCTCTAGCTTCTTACCAGGTGCGATCTCACACACGTAACAGTCATTCGAGGTGCGCGAGGCTTCGTGATTTATGAATACGCCCTTGCCAGCCTTGCGCGCCCAGGTTTTCAATTCGACGGTGCGCAGGTTCGGCACGTACTGTGCGCTGATGACATCGAGGCCCTCGCTGCGAACGAAGCGCAGATAAGGGGATTCCTTCTCGCTCGCGAAGTTGTCCGCTAGCTCCGGTGCGACGATCGCGTCCTTAGCCATAGGGACTCTCCAGGCTTGCGATCTTGGGTTTATCAGCGGCGGGCGTCTTGCGGCAATGCCAGCGCGGCGCATATGAGGGCTCGAGGGGCTGATACGCCATCTGGGCAGGTCACCGGGGGCCCCAAGTCAAAGGCTTGTCTAGTCGACCCACATGTTCCCTGCCAGCAAACTGCAGCCGCGGCCCGCAAAGCGAGGCTCGCGGCTTTCCCGCCTGGCACGGGGAGCCGCCCTGGCCCTCGCATTGGTGCTATTGCTCCCTTACGTCTTGGTGCCGCTTTATCGCGTGATCAATCCGATCTCGACCCTGATGCTGTGGCGTTGGGCGACGGGCGCGCGCGTCGAGCGAAGCTTCGTGCCGATCGAGCGCATGGCGCCGGCGCTGCCGGCGACCGTCATTGCCTCCGAGGACGGCCGCTTCTGCAGCCATCGCGGCGTCGATTGGCGGGAGATCCGCGAGCGGCTGGAGGATGTCGACGAGATTAGCGCGGCGCGGGGCGTGTCAACCATTAGCCAGCAGACCGCCAAAAACCTGTTCCTGTGGCCGGGTCGCAGTTTCCTGCGCAAAGGATTAGAGCTACCGCTCGCGCTGTGGATCGATCTTGTGCTGCCCAAATGGCGTGTGCTTGAAATTTATCTCAATGTCGCTGAATGGGGTCCGAACGGGCAATTCGGTGCAGAGACGGGTAGCCGATATGCGTTCAACAAATCGGCGCGGTCGCTCACACCGCGCGAGGCGGCGCTGCTAGCTGCGGTGCTGCCGAACCCGCGCCGGCGCAGCGCCAAGCAGCCGGGGCCGGCGGTGCGCCGCCTCGCCGCCATCTACGAGGCTCGAGG
>VAZQ01000457.1 GCA_005883115.1 Alphaproteobacteria bacterium
GATCGCGGCTATCCATCAGACCATCATTAAGCAGACGCAGTGACCGGCAACGCGTCGAGCAGTGGAGAGCTCATCGAAAGTCGTCTATCACATCGGAACGCCTCAGCAGCCTGCTGACGGGCGAATTCGTCGGCAGTTCGCCCCAGAGTTGAGATCCTCGCGACAAGAACTGGCGGGAGAACGCCATGCAGCAAGACATCCGCGCTCCCTATTACGGTGAACTGGGCCGGCTGGGCTTCGTTCCGGGCTGGGCGCGGCCTGAACCGTCGATGTGGCCCGTGCCGAAGCCGAAATTCCGGCCGGCGGTGTGGCGCTTCGCCGCGGCGAAGGCGGCGCTGGAGGAGGCCGGCAAGTCCGTCCCGATCGAGCAGGCCGAGCGGCGCAACCTGATCATGATCAATCCCGTCGAAGGCAATGCCTACGCCACCAGCCGTAACATCGTTGCCGCCTATCAGATGGTGAAGGCGGGCGAAAAGGCGCGCTCGCATCGCCACACCGCGGCCGCCTTGCGCCTCGTGGTCGCGGCCAAGCCCGGCACCTATACCGTGGTCGACGGCGCCCGCGTCGACATGGCGCCGGGCGATGTCGTCTTGACGCCGTCCTGGTGCTGGCACGGCCACGCCAATGAAAGCGACGCAGCGAGCTACTGGATCGACTTCCTCGATGTGCCTTTTGTGCAGCACTCAGAGGCCATGTTCTTCGAGTCTCATCCGGCCGGCTTCGAAACCATTACCGGCAGCGGTCCCTCGCCCCACCGCATCCTGTCGCGCGAGGCACTGGGATCGGGTGGCGATCCCAAGGTGGTGGAGATTGCCAACGGTGTCCTGCCCACGATCGGCCTTAGCCTGATGCGGCTCCCGTCAGGGACGCTTCGAAAGGTGGCAAAGACGACCATCAATCATCTCTACTCCAGCATCAGCGGTAAAACGCGCGTCAAGGTCGAAGGCGGATTCGACGAAAGCCTCGCGGTAGGCGATGTGATCGCGGTGCCGTGTTGGCACGCTCATGCCGTCGAGGCTGAGGAGGATGCGGTCCTATTCCAAGTGACGGATGAGCCGCTGCTCACCAAAGTGGGGCTGGTGAAGACGGCCTGATTGGGGACCCATCTAGGCCTTGCCCGGCGTTTCGCTGCGTTCATGCGGGCTAGGTGGAGAGCATCAGTCGCCGCGAAGCCCGCCCGTATTCTCGATGAAACGGATGATCTCGTCGACGCCCTCGTCGGCGCGCAGATTGCTGAAGACGAAGGGACGCGTGCCGCGCATGCGCTTGGCGTCGCGCTCCATTACCGCGAGGGAAGCGCCGACATGGGGCGCGAGGTCGATCTTATTGATCACCAGCAGGTCGGAACGCGTGATGCCGGGGCCGCCCTTGGACGGGATCTTGTCACCGGCGGCGACGTCGATCACGTAAAGCGTCAAGTCTGCGAGTTCGGGCGAGAAAGTGG
>VAZQ01000458.1:0-1139 GCA_005883115.1 Alphaproteobacteria bacterium
ATTTCGCGGCTTTTCTCGCGTTATTGCCGCCGGAGCTCGACGGTCGCTCCATCCGTCATGTGGTTGAGGTGCGGCACGAGAGCTTTCTCGTGCCCTCCTTCATCGCATTGCTGCGTAAGTTCTCGGTGGCGGTGGCCGTGGTCGACTCCGAGAAGCATCCGCTGATTGCCGATGTCGCCGCCGACTTCGTCTATGCGCGGCTGCAGCGCACCTCCGAAGAGGAAAAGAGCGGCTACCCGGCACGCGCGCTCGCCCTGTGGGCCAAGCGAGCCCGTCAGTGGGGAGCAGGCGGCGTGCCCGACGACCTTGACGCGCTCGTGGCACCGTCGCCGGCGAGGGGCGAGCGCGATGTCTTTATCTACATGATCTCGGGCGCCAAGGCTCGCGCGCCCGCCGCGGCAATGGCGCTGATCGACAGGTTGAAGGGCGATTGACCGCAATCTGTTGCTGTCGGCACCGACACCCCATCTATGCTAGAAAGCCGCAACATGTTGTGATGAGCGAACCGCAAACCATATCCGTTTCTGCGACGATATCCCCGGCGACCACCGCGGGGCTCGTCGAAAAGACGCCGCTCGAGCGCTATCAGCCGCCGGCGAAGCCTTCGCTCGTGGGGTTGTCGCGCGCGCAGCTGACGGAGGCGCTCGCAAGCATCGGCGTGCCGGCGTCCCAGCGCAAGATGCGGGTCCAGCAGATCTGGCATTGGCTCTACGTGCGCGGCGCGCGCCGGTTCGATGCGATGACCAGCATCTCGAAAGACTTGCGGGCGACGCTCGACCAGCATTTTACGCTCGCGCGCCCCGAGGTCGTGGCCGAGCAGATCTCGGCCGACGGCACGCGCAAATGGCTTCTGCGCTTACCCGGCGAACAGTCGCTCGAGCGGCCGCACGAGATCGAATGCGTTTACATCCCGGAGGCGGACCGCGGCACACTTTGTCTCTCCAGCCAGGTCGGCTGCACGCTCGCCTGCTCGTTCTGCCACACCGGTACGCAACGGCTGGTGCGCAACCTTATGCCCGGCGAGATCGTCGGCCAGATTATGGTCGCGCGCGATCGCCTCGACGATTGGCTGGCAGCGGCGCAAAGGGGCACCGAGATCCCGGCCGCATCGACTGCGGTTGGCGCGGGAGGGAACGGTG
>VAZQ01000458.1:1167-4811 GCA_005883115.1 Alphaproteobacteria bacterium
ATGGGCATGGGCGAGCCGCTCTACAATTTCGAAGCGGTGCGCGACGCGCTCCTGATCGCGGTGGACGGCGAGGGGATCGCCATCTCCAAGCGCCGCATCACGCTCTCGACCTCGGGCGTCGTGCCGAATATCTCGCGCGCGGGCGCCGAGATCGGCTGCATGCTCGCGGTGTCCCTCCACGCGGTTCACGACGAGCTGCGCAACGAGCTCGTGCCGCTCAACCGAAAATATCCGATCAAGGAGCTGCTCGACACCTGTCGCAATTATCCCGGCCTCTCCAACGCGCGTCGCATCACGTTCGAATACGTCATGCTCAAGGGCGTCAATGACTCGCTCGGCGACGCCAAGGCGCTGGTCAAGCTGCTCAAAGGGATTCCGGCAAAGATCAACCTGATCCCATTCAATCCGTGGCCCGGCACCAAATACGAATGCTCGGATTGGGAGAGGATCGAACGATTCTCCGAGATCATCTTCAACGCCGGGTACGCCTCGCCGGTGCGCACGCCGCGCGGGCGCGACATTCTCGCCGCTTGCGGCCAGCTCAAAAGCGCGAGCGAGAAGCTCTCTGCCCGCGAACGCCTAGCGCTGCGCGCCATGGCGATGACGGATTGAGATGGACAATCTCGGCCGGCTGTTGCTGCGCCTTGTGTTGGTGCCGCTCGGTTACGCCGTTGCGGTGGTGGTGGGTACGCTGGTCATCGTGTTCGGCTCCTGGAAGCTCGGCGATGCGGCGGCCCATGCTGACACGCAGGTTTTCGCGATCTTCGGCTTCGTGTTTGCCGCGCCGGTGCTGTTGGTGATGCTGCTCAGCCTGATGTGGCTTCCTGCCGCCATCGGGATACTCATTTCCGAGACCTTTGCCATCCGCTCTTGCATATTTCACGCCGGCAACGGGGCTGTGTCGGCGCTCATCGGCTGGAACCTGTTCGGCTACATCGATGATACCGGCGTGCCGCTCAACGAGCCGCTTCCGGTGATCGCCGCCGGGCTTGCCGGCGGGCTTGCCTATTGGGCGATCGCCGGCTTCAGCGCGGGTTTCTGGAAACCGGTATTTCGCCGTGCCGCTGGCCGGGCAATGACGGCGGCCTCACATCCGCCGGAAATCCGTTAGGAAATCCGCCCTAAGATATGGCCGGGGTGAGGGGTACACCCACCTGCGAGGGCTTAATGCAAGTGATCGCGAAGACTACACGCGCGAAGGCCAGCGGCTTTGGCCGCGTCGCCTGGCTGGTCGTCGTTGCCGCGATGCTCGCGGGTTGCGACAAATGCGGCAACTGGTTGTCGCCGATCGGTGAAGCAAACGTTTGCCGCGAACTGCCCCCACAGCCGCGATAAACCCCCAACCGCCCCAGAATTTGAACTCGCGCGGCGCCTCGGCTAGACACGCGCGGGATTCCTCGCATGAACCGAACCGGCTTCGTGATCGCGCTCGCCGTCGCCGCCACGCTCGGCCTCGTCTTTGGTCTGCGGCCCGACCTCGACCTCAAGCTCGCCGCACTCTTCTTCGATCCCGAGCGTGGAGGGTTTTGGCGCGCGTACGACCCGGTTTATCTGCGCGCGCGCGACGTTGCCGTGTGGCTCGTGACCCTCGTCGCGGCGCCGGCGGTCGTCGCGCTCGCGGCAAAATTTGTTTGGCCGCGCCGGCCGCTCATCATACCCGGGCGAGCCATCTTGCTCATGCTGGTGACGCTTGCGCTGGCACCCGGCGTCGTCGCCAATCTCGTGTTGAAGGAGCACTGGGGTCGCCCGCGCCCGATCGACGTGACCGAATTCGGCGGCGACGAACACTTCCGCCCCTGGTGGGATCCACGCGGCGACTGCCCGAAGAATTGCTCCTTTGTCGCGGGCGAGCCTTCGGGCGCGTTCTGGACGCTGGCGGGTGCCGCCGTGGTCCCGCCGCACTGGCGCGCGCTGGCTTATGCAACGGCGCTCGCCTTTGGCGCTGCCGTCGGAATCTTGCGCATGGCGGCCGGCGCGCATTTCTTCACCGATTGGATATTCGCCGGCGTGTTCAGTTTCCTGGTGATCTGGCTCATACATGGCTTGATCTATCGCTGGCCTCGCACGCGCATTTCAGATGCGGCGGTGGAGCGGGCGCTCGAGCGGATTGAGCCCAAGCGAGTGTGAGGTACGCGACCCGAATTCAGTTCAATATTGCCCCTGCGGCTCCAGGCCGAGCATGAATTGCCCGTACATGCTTCCGGTGGAATCCCAGTTGAGACTTATGTGAGAGGCGGCCGCATGCGCGTCGCGCCAGGCACGCTGAAGCGGCTGCTCCAAAAACAAGCCTTGCCCGCCTGCGGCGAAGAACAGCGCGTCGATCGCGCCAACCAAGAGGCGCACGCAAAACGCCTGGTCACGGCGGTTGCGCAGCCGCACGTCCATGCCGAGAGCATCTCCGCGCGCGGCGGTCTCAAACGCCTCCGCGAGGTCGCGAAACATCATCAGGCGCGCTGCGTCGATGCACGCGCTCGCCTCGGCGAGCCGCAGTTGCACGGTGGTAAGTTCACCCATGCGGCGGTGGCCGCCTGCCACCGCGCCGCGAGTGGTGCGCACGCTCGCCATCGCCAGAAAATCGCCGAGCGCGCCTTCCGCCATACCGAGCACCGGCGACACGATGGCGATCGGTAGCACGGCAAGGAAAGATTGCCGGTAAAGCGGATTGGGGTTGCTGCGCATCCCCGGAGCGGTCGCATCGAGAAGTTCGGCAAAAGCGAGCGTGCGATGGAAGGGAACAAACGCGTCGCGAACGACGATATTCTTGCTGCCGGTGCCGGCTAGCCCCATGGTGTGCCAATTATCATCGATAGTGCAATCGCCGCTGCGCAGAAGGAAGAATCCGGGCTGCGCCGCGCCGTTCCCTTGCGGAATCATGCCGCCGAGAAGCTGCCACTGCGCATTGTCGCAGCCGCTGCAAAAACTCCCCACGCCGGATATCCGATAGCCGCCGTCCGCTGCCACGGCTCGCGCAACCGGCGCATAGGTCCCGGCGGCAAGGGCGTTGCTGTCCTGCCAGACCTCGTCCTGCGCCGCTTTCGAGAAGCAGGCGATAAGCCACTGATGGGAGGCAAGCAGAGCGTAAATCCAGCCGGTCGAGCCGCCGTACTCGAACCCGCCATAGAGGCGCGGCTGCATGACGCGGAATAGGTCCGCTTGCCGCATGCGCTCGATCATGTCGTCGCCGACACGGCGCTCGGTTTCGGTTTGTTGCGCGCGCTCACGGGCGACCTCCGCGATCGTGCGGGCACGCGCCAGGAGATCGGCGATGTCAGGTTTGGCAGCCGATGATGTTAGAGCGCCGACTGACATCGCATTGCAGGCCCCGACTGGAGAGCACACTAGGCTAGAGTAGTTTGAGCATCATTGTCGACTGTGGTGCCCAATGTGCGCTTCCTCTCCCTGACTTCGGCCAAAGGAAAAAAGATGGAGCTCGCGCACTTGCGCCGCTTTTTTTCAGCGCACTTTTACCGCATAGTGATTTACAGCCGCCTCCGGCACTTACGCTCGCCCGACGCAGGAGGATGATCACGTGATCTCATATCCCGCGTTACTGCGATCTGCGTACTCCTTGCCGCGCACATCGGCGGCTCACATCCAGGTTGAATAGCAGCCAGTACATTGTCATGTCCAAGTTGCGCATCTAC
>VAZQ01000459.1 GCA_005883115.1 Alphaproteobacteria bacterium
TTTCGACGAGCTCGGGCTCGACGTCACGCTCGCGACCGCCCAGGGCGGCGACAAGTCGGTGGCGGTTATGCTCTCGAATCAGGCCGACATCGGGCTCATCGGCCCGGAATCGGCAATCTACGTGCAGAACAGCGATTCACCGGTCAAGATTCCGATCTTCTGCGGGCTCACCTCGACCGATGGCTTCATGCTGGTCGGGCGCGAGAAGGTCGACAAGTTCGACTGGCGCATGCTCAAGGGCAAGGAAATCCTCGGCTTCCGGCCCGGCAGCACGCCGCTCCTTTTCCTCGAGGCGGCGCTGCGCCAGAACGGGCTCGACCCGCAGGCCGACGTCAAGCTCATGAACAATGTCGGCATTCCGGCGCGCGTGGGCTCGTGGCTCGCCGGTCAGAACCAATTCGCGATCTTCATCGAGCCGGACGCCGCGCAGCTCGAGCTCGACGGCAAGGCGCAGTTCCTGGCTTCGATCGGCGAGACCGTGGGCCTAGCCGACTACACGACTTTCATGGCGACCGACAAATACATCCGCGAGAACAAGGAGACGCTGCAGAGCTGGACCAATGCCATCGCCAAAGCCATGACCTGGACCGCGCAGGCGCCGATCGCGGAGCTCGTCGGCGCCATCGCGCAGTTCTTTCCAGGGGTGAAGACCGAGGTGCTCGCGCACGCCGCCGAGCGCTACCGGCGGCTCAAGATCTGGAAGACCTCGCCTGTGATCGAGCCGGCGGCGATGGAAAAATTCCAGGACATTCTGGTGCAGGGCCACGTGCTCGAGCCGGCAAAGCGCGTGAAGTTTTCCGATCTCGTCGTCACCGAGTTCTTCACGAAGGCCAAGTGATCCGTGGCGGCGGCCCCGCCCAAGGTCGAGCTGCGCAACGTCAACCTGCGGTATTTCGGCCTCGAGGGCGAGACCGAGGCGTTGAAAGACGTCTCGATGTCGATCACGCCCGGCGAGTTCGTCGCCATCATCGGCCAGAGCGGCTGCGGCAAGAGCACGCTGTTGTCGCTGATCTCCGGCATCCTCATGCCGACCGGCGGCGCGGTGCTCCTCGACGGCAGGGCAGTGGCCGGCCCGAGCCGCAAGGTCGGCTATATGCTGCAGCAGGATTATCTGTTCGAGTGGCGCACGATCCTCGAGAACGCAGTGCTGGGTGCCGAGATCCAGGGCGCCGACATGGGAAAAGCGCGGGCGCGGGCAACCGCGCTGCTCACCCGCTACGGCCTCGGCCAATTCCTGCACCATTTGCCCCGGCAGCTCTCCGGCGGCATGCGCCAGCGCGTGGCGCTCGCGCGCACGCTGTGCACGGAGCCGGACATCGTGCTGCTCGACGAGCCGTTCGCGGCGCTCGATTCACAGACGCGGCTCGCGCTCTCCGACGAGGTTGCCGTGATCCTGCGCCGCGAGAAGAAGACGGCGATCCTCGTCACCCACGATATCGGCGAAGCGGTGAGCATGGCGGAGCGAGTGATCGTGCTGTCGCGCCGGCCCGGACGGGTGAAGTCCGACCATGCGATCCGATTTGCGGCGGCGGAGCGCCCGACGCCCTTGGCTGCGCGCAACGCGCCCGAGTTCAATACTTATTTCAACAGGCTGTGGCAGGAGCTCGAAGTCCATGTCGAAGGTTGAGACGCTGACGCTTGCGAGCGCGAGCCCGCAATATCTCGCCTGGCTCGCACGCGAACGGCGCGGAGCGCGCATCGTGCGCGGCACGCAGCTTGCGATCCTGCTTGCTTTCCTCGTGCTGTGGGAAGTGCTGCCGAAGGCGCTGATCGTCAATCCGGTGCTGACCAGCTACCCATCGGCGCTGTGGCCGACCTTCCTCGAGCTTCTCAAATCGAGCCCGCAGCAAGCGAGCATCCTCGTGCACACCTGGGCGACGGTGCTGGCGACCGTGCTCGGATTTACCGGCGCGATGGTTCTCGGCACCGCAGTCGCGGCGGCGCTGTGGTGGTGGAATGTGCTCTACAAGGTGCTCGATCCCTATCTCGTCGTCGCCAACGCGATGCCGAAGACGGCGTTCGTGCCGATCTTCTACATCTGGCTGGGCGCCACGCTGTCGATCTACGGCATGTCGCTCGCCATTTCCGTCTTCATCACGATCCTGATGATCTATTCGGGTTTTCAGGGCATCGATCCCAACAAGATCAAGCTGGCGCAGACGTTCGGCGCAACCAAGGGACAGATCTTGAGAAAGGTCGTGCTGCCCGGCAGCGTGCCGACGCTGCTCGCCGCGCTCAAAGTCAATGCCGGGCTCTCGCTCGTTGGCGTCGTGGTCGGCGAGTTTCAGTCGGCAAATCTCGGCCTCGGCTACCTGATCCAGTACGGCGCGCAGATCTTC
>VAZQ01000460.1 GCA_005883115.1 Alphaproteobacteria bacterium
GTTGCCAGAGGTGCCGACCAACACTGAAGCGGGCGTTCCCGACCTCGAGAGCGACACGTTGACTGGCATCGTCGCGCCGGCCGGGACACCTACCGGCATCATCGAGCGCTGGCGCTCCGGCATCGCCACCGCAGTCGCGGCGGCCGACGTCAAGGAGCGGCTGGAGACGCTGGGGTTTTCGCCGGTCGCCAATACGCCTCACGAGTTCGGCGCGCGCATCAGGGCGGAGATCGCCAAATGGAGCAAAGTCGTTCACGACGCGAACATCCGCGCGGAGTGAGCCGCGGTTTAGCGCGGCCAACCTGGCGGTGCAAAGCGAGCGCGCTGGGCCTCCTCGCGCTTGTGCTCGCGGGGTCAAGCTTCGCACAACCATCCGGTTATCCCAATCGGCCGGTCAAGATGGTTGCCCCGTTCGCACCGGGAGGGCCAGTCGACGTGGTTGCGCACGTGGTTGCGCGCGTGCTCGCGCCGAAACTGTCGGAGGGCTTTGGCCAGCAGTTCTACGTCGAGAACCATCCCGGCGGCAGCGGCAATATCGGCACCGCGCTCGTCGCGAGGGCACCGCCCGACGGCCACACGGTGCTCGTGATCAGCAGTACGCTCGTGGTCAATCCGAGCCTGTTCGCCAGGCTTGGCTTCGATACGACGACGGATCTGGCGCCGGTATCGCTCGTCGGCGTATCGCCGCAAGTGCTGCTCGTGCATCCGTCCGTACCGGCGACGACCGTCAAGGAGCTCATCGCCTGGGTGAAAGCGAGCCCGGGCCAGCATGCTTACGCCCATGCGGGACTGGGCACGCCCGGCTATCTCGCCGGCGAAATGCTCAAGCAGGCGTTCGGGCTCGATCTGACTGCCGTCTCCTTCAACGGTGGCGGGCCGGCGATCACCTCGACCATCGGCGGGCACACCCCGATCCTGTTCACGTCGATCTCCACCGCTGCCGGGCACATCAAGGAGGGCACCGTGCGCGCGCTCGCCGTCACCGGCGCCAGGCGTTCGGCCGTGCTGCCCGACGTACCGACGCTCGCAGAAGCAGGCGCCGCCGATCAAGAGTCCGAGATCATCCTCGGCGTGCTGGTGCCGGGCGGAACGCCACGAGACGTTATCGCGCGCCTGCATCGCGAGATCGTGACCATCGTCGCGTCGCCCGATGTGCGCGAGCGCCTCTTAGCGCTCGGCTTCGAGCCAATCGCCAGCACGCCCGAGGAATTCGCCGCCCGCATCACATGGGAAATCGACAAATGGGCAAGGGTCATCCGCGCAGCCGACGTGAAGCTGCAGTGAACCTATTCGACTCTCCTCACTTGGAGGTAGATAATGTGCGATGAGGGGCCATGCGTTACCACACGGAGGACCACATGCCGATGTTCATGTGTTTGCTCAACTGGACCGAGCAGGGAATCCGTTCGATCAAGGAGGCTCCCAAGCGCGCGAAGGCCGCCCAGGAGCTGGCCAAGAAAGTGGGAGTGGAGATCAAGGAGGTCTATCTGACGTCCGGCGATAGCGACCTGCTCCTCATCCTCGACACTCCCAACGGCGACAACGTCGCGAAATTTGCGCTGGCGATCGGCTCGCTGGGAAGCGTGCGCACCCGCACCGCCCGCATCTGGCCGCAGTCGGAATATCTGAAAATGATATCCGAGCTCCCATAGCTGTCGTCGATTGGCGCTGCGCTCACGCTGGCATCACAGTCGACGATCGCATGGGCGCCCTACCCTGCCAGGCCGGGGGCGGGCTCGACTTTCCCCTTGCGCGCTTCACGCAGCGCCTGGTCGAGCGCGGCGACATCGAAGGGCTTTTGCAGCACGACGAAGCCCTGCTGCACGGCGTCCCGCGCACTCTCGCTGTAGCCGGTCGCAAGCAGCACTGGGACTGCGGGGTAGCGCCGCCGGATCACGTCGCCAAGCTCGACGCCGTTCATTCCGCCCGGCATCAGGATATCGGAGAAGACGAGGTCGATGTTCGCATCCTTGCCAAGGACCTCCAGTGCTTCGCTGGCGCCCCGAGCCTGCTTGACCATGTAACCGAGTTGCTGGAAGTAGGCCGCCGCCACCTCGGCAACCTCGGGGCTGTCTTCGACTACCAGCACGGTGCCGGCGCGCAGCGGCGCGGCCTCGGGCTCCATGCGTGCGGCCGAGGCGCGGGGCAGTTCCTGCGTGCGCGGCAGATAGAGCGTAATCAGAGTGCCGCGACCGACCGTACTGACGATGGTCGCCGTGCCGCCGGACTGCTTCGCGAAACCGTAGACTTGGCTCAGACCGAGTCCCGTGCCTTTGCCGACCTCCTTGGTCGTGAAATACGGCTCGAACACGTGCGGCAAAATGTCGGGAGCAATCCCGCCGCCGGTATCGGAGATGCGGATAGCGACGAACTCGCCACTGAGCCCCTCCTCCGCCGGCTTGCCCTCGAGCACCACCGGCTCGACCGTGATGCTGAGCGTGCCGCCCCTCGCCATTGCATCGCGGGCGTTCACCGCGAGATTGAGTATGGCGAGTTCGAACTCGCTCGGATCGACCTTGACCGCGCAGCTCTCGTCAGGAACCGCGATTTCTGCGGTGATGTCGTCGCGCAGCGAGCGCGTAAGCATGTCCTTGAGTTCGGGGAGCCGCTTGCTGAGATCGATCACCGCGGGGGTGAGCATCTGTCGGCGCGAAAACGCGAGCAATTGCCGCGTGAGACTTTCGCCGCGG
>VAZQ01000461.1 GCA_005883115.1 Alphaproteobacteria bacterium
AGCTGCCCGGGGACCGCCACGGCATCAGTGCCAATGCCAGCAAGACGAAGCCGGCCAAGCTCCTCGCGGTATTCGTGGTGGACACGAACGAGACGGAGCTGACGATCCCATTCGGGAACTGAGGTTTGTGCGGACGGACGCATGCACCGCAGCAAACGGCATTGTCGTGCGATTACCTCGTGCGCGCGGCGGCTTAGTCGACTTTGATATTGGCCGTCCGGATCACCTTGCTCCATTTCTCGGCTTCGGCGGCGATGAATCTTCCGAAATCGGCGGGCGAGCCCGCAAGCGACGCCGCACCCAAATCAGCGAGCCGCGCTTTTATCTCGGGTTCGGCGAGAGCAACGTTTATCGCCTTGTTCAGCGTGTCGATGATTTCGGGAGGTGTGTCCTTTGGTGCGGCAACCCCGAACCAGTTACTAGCCTCGAAGCCCGGCAGGAACTCGCTGACGGTCGGCAGCTGCGGCAGAATCTCCCAGCGCTCGGCGCTGGTCACAGCCAAGGCGCGCAGTTTGCCAGCCTTGACGTGCTCGATCGACGACGGCGCATCTGCGAACATCATCTGCACCTGACCGGCGATCAGATCGGTCACTGCGGGGGCATTGCCTCGATAAGGCACGTGAACCATGTTGACGCCGGTCATTAGCTTGAACAGCTCGCCGCACAGTTGGATCGTTGACCCATTGCCAGGCGACGCAAAATTGATCTTGCCCGGTCTGGCTTTCGTATAGGCAATAAACTCGGGGACCGTGTAGACCGGTATCGCTGAACCGACCTCCATGAGAAGAGGTCCATTGCTTATGCCCGCGACCGGCGCAGTGTCTCGGATGAAGTCGAAATTGAGCTTATCGTAAAGCACGTGGGCGATCCCGTTTCCGGGAACGACCAGAAGCAGCGTATGGCCGTCGGCCGGCGCACGCGTGACTGCCTCGGTGGCGATTTGGCCCTGGGCGCCCGCTCGGTTCTCGACGATGAATGGCTGCCCGAGCCGCGCCGATAGCCGCGGCCCCATCAAGCGCGCAAGAATGTCGGCCGGGCCGCCGGGCGGAAAGCCGACCATGATGCGTACCGGCCGTGTCGGATACGCTTGCGCGCAAGCGATGCGCGCTACGGGGGGCAGCGCGGCAGCGCCGACCGCCAGATGCAGAAAATTTCGGCGGGGAAGTTTCATTTTGAACCTCCCTCTTCGTTCATTTCACTCGATCACCTCGTCGGCACGCGCAAGCAGCGTCGCCGGAATGTCGAGGCCGAGCGCTTTAGCGGTCTTGAGGTTAATGACCAACTCGAATGTCGTGGGCAACTGAACCGGGAGGTCCGCCGGCTTCGCGCCTTTTAATATCTGATCCACGTAAGTCGCGGCTCGCCGACAATGGTCCGCATAGCTCGGACCATAGGACATGAGCACGCCAGCCTCCGCGTACTCACGCAGTGCGCCCAACGTCGGCATGAGTGCTCTTAACGCTGACTCCACGATCCGCGGGCGGTTCGGGAATGTCAAAGGGCTCGACAGAACCAATGCGGCGTCCGCGCGCTGGCGCGCCATTGCGATGAATGCGCCCTCAATGTCGTCGAGGACCCGGATTTCGATCGGCAGCGGTGTCAGGCCGAGTGCTTCGGCGGTGGTCGTCGCTTCCTCAAGCTCCAGCTTGTTGATCACGTTGTTCGGGTTCCAGAGGACGGCCACGCGCTTGGCAATAGGAACAGCGTCCTTGAGGAGCTGCATGCGTTTCGACGCCAGCTCGACGGTTACGAAGGTTAGTCCAGTTAAATTGCCGCCGGGCCGGGCGAGACTCTTTACCAAGCCCATTGCGACCGGGTCGCCACCGCCGACAAATACGATCGGGATTCTATTCGTCGCCTTCGCGGCGGCGAGCGCCTGCGGCGGACCAATCGCGAAGATGACGTCCACACCAAATTGGACGAGCTCCTCGGCGAGCTGAGGAAGACGCTCCTCCCTGCCTTCCGCGTAGCGCCGCTCAATGAAGAGATTTTGGCCTTCGACATAGCCTAGCTCGCGAAGCCCCTGTCGGAATGCTGCTAGAAGGTTTGGGCTGCTAGATGGCAAGCCGGACTCAATGTGCCCGATCTTGGCGATCCGCACAGGCTGCTGCGCCCGCGCCGCGAGCGGCCACGCAGCCGCCGCACCGAGAGCCACGATGAAGTCGCGGCGCGCGAGGTCCCGTGTCCCGGCCAAGCGCGCTTGCGCCGCGCCCGGGACACGGGGCATCGGCGTGCGGCGCTTCACTCCACCACCTCGTCGGCGCGGGCGAGGAGCGTCGGCGGAATGTCGAGCCCGAGCGATTTAGCGGACTTGAGATTGATGACGAGCCGATATTCGGTCGACGCCTGCACCGGAAGATCGGCCGGCTTCTCGCCCTTGAGGATGCGATCGACATAGCCGGCCGCTTGTCGGAACTGATCGACGAGATCAGGCCCATAAGCCATCAGGCCGCCAGCATCGACGAAGAAGCGGTCCCAATACACCGCGGGTAGCTTGTGCCGCGCCGCCAGAGCGATGATCAAATCGCGGTGACGCACCGCCGCAGCGCTCGACACCGGGATCAGACCTCCATTCGCAACCCGCGCGAAACTTTCCACGGACCGTTCGATCTCGGCGCCATTGCG
>VAZQ01000160.1:0-10678 GCA_005883115.1 Alphaproteobacteria bacterium
GCCCGCAGATCGGCGCAGAGGGAGCATTACATGCGATGGTCCGCTCTGGTGTGCGCGGGCGCGCTCGTTGCGGCCGGCTGGGTCCCCGCCAGCGGGCAGGTTTTTCATTCGTCCGCCGGCGATTTCGTCGTGCAGACCGCGGCCAAGGGGCTCGATCATCCCTGGGCACTCGCTTTCCTACCTGACCGCCGCGTGCTGGTCACCGAACGGCCCGGGCGCATGCGCATCATTGCCGAGGACGGCACTCTCTCTCCCGCCCTCGCCGGCGTGCCGAAAGTCTTCGCCGCGGGCCAAGGAGGTCTGCTCGACCTCATGCTCGATCGCAGCTTTGCGCAGAATCACACGATTTATTTCTGTTATGCCGAGCCGGTGGACGGCGGCGCACGCACCGCCCTCGCCCGCGCTCGGCTCCTCGACGAAGGCACGCCCCGATTGGAGGCGGTCGAGGTGATCTTCCATCAGACAGGACCGCTCTCCAGCGGCAACCATTTCGGCTGCCGCATCGTGCAGACGCCGAACGACAATCTCTTTCTCACCTTGGGTGAACATTTCACCACCCGTGACCAGGCGCAGAATCTGGGCAACCATCTCGGCAAGATCATCCGCATCCGCTCCGATGGTTCGGCACCTGCGGACAATCCTTTCGTCGGCAGGGCGGCCAAGCCGGAGATCTGGAGTTACGGCCACCGCAATCCGCAAGGCCTCGCGCTGCATCCCATGACCGGCAAGCTGTGGGAGCACGAGCATGGACCGCGCGGCGGCGATGAGATCAACATCATCGCGAAGGGCAAGAACTATGGCTGGCCGGTGATCGGCTACGGCGTCGACTACAGCGGCGCCAAGATTCACGAAAGCACGCACAAAGCGGGCATGGAGCAGCCGCTCAAATACTGGGTGCCGTCGATCGCTCCGTCCGGAATGACGTTCTACAGCGGGGATTTGTTCCCGGCGTGGCGCGGCAGCCTGTTCCTCGGCGCGCTGGCCGGCCAAATGCTGGTGCGGCTGGAACTCGACGGCGACAAGGTGGTGAACGAGGAGCGTCTGTTGCAGCAACTGCGCGAACGTATCCGCGACGTGCGCGAAGGGCCGGATGGCGCGCTGTGGCTCGCCACCGACAGTAGCTCGGGTCGCATTCTCCGCCTCGCCCCTGCTAAATAGATCACACAGGCATCAGCCGGCTGTCGGGCTCCCACATAGCGCGTCGCAGCGCGCGGACGGCTTCCATAACGCTCCACTGTCGAATTCGGGTCTCCGCTTTTCGCGCAAACGACCGCGCGGCATGTCATAGTCCCGACACGAAGCTTCTCTACCCGCCCGCATCCGATCAATGCAGCGAGGATGTCAGACGCCATCCGTGGCGTCGGCGCGGGCCCCCGCTGCCCATTTCGAGTTGGCGCCATGTTCTCGCTCTTCGAGCGGCTGTTGAGGCCGACCGAGTCACCCGAGCAGGCGGTACCCCCGCCCAGCTTTGTCGCGTTCTTCTGGCATTTCGCCCGCCAGGCGAAGGGCCTGTTCGCCGCTTTGTTCGCGGCCGGCTTGGTGGTGGCGCTCCTCGACTCAAGCGTTCCCGTATTTATGGGGCGGATCGTTACGTTGATCACCGCGGGCAACCCGCACGAGCTGTTCGCGAAATTCTGGCCGCATCTCTTGGGCATGGCGCTGGTACTGCTGATCGCGCGGCCGCTCGCGCTCACGGCGCAGAACCTGATCGCCAACCAGGCGATCTCGGCCAACGTATCGAATCGGATCAGGTGGCAGAACCATTGGTACTTGATGCGCCAGTCCTGGGCGTTCTTCCAGAACGACTTCGCCGGCCGCATGGCGAACCGGGTGATGCAGACGGGGCCGGCGATCCGCGAGACGCTGGTCGCGTTGCTCACCAGCGTCTGGTACATCCTGGTCTACGGGACGAGCGCGCTCATTCTGCTCGCATCCGCCGAGCCGGTACTGGCGCTGCCGGTCGCGTTGTGGTTTCTCGGCTATCTGCTGCTGCTGCGGGTATTGGTTCCGCGCATGCGCGACCGGTCCAAGGAGGTCTCGGAAGGACGCTCCCTGCTGACCGGGCGCATCGTCGATAGCTATACCAACATCCTCACGGTGAAATTGTTTGCCCGCGGGCGCGAGGAAGACGCCTATGTGCGCGATGCGATCGATCACCACACCGGCCTGTTCTATCGCTCGCTGCGCCTCAACACGCTGTTCAGCTTCTGCCTGTCCTCGCTCAATGCGACTATGGTGACCAGCACCGGCGCGCTTGCGCTCGTGTTATGGACGCGGGGCAGCGTCGAAGTTGGAACAGTGGCCATGGCGCTGCCACTGGCGTGGCAGATCGTGAGCATCGGCGGGTGGGTGGCGTTGCAAGTGACGTCGATCTTCGAGAACGTCGGCGTGATCCAGGAAGGCATGATGACCATCGCCCGGCCGATCACGCTCACTGACCGGCCTGATGCCGCGACGCTGAAGGTCACGCGTGGCGAGATCCGATTCGAGGATGTGCGATTCGGCTACGGACGCGAGAGCGGCGTCATCGAGTGCCTGAAGCTGACCGTGCGTCCCGGGGAGAAGATCGGCCTGATCGGCCGGTCGGGCGCCGGCAAGTCGACGCTCGTCAATCTGCTGCTGCGCTTTTTCGACCTCGAAAGCGGCCGCATCCTGATCGACGGCCAAGATATCGCCGCGGTCACGCAGGAGAGCCTGCGCGCGCAAATCTCCGTCGTCACCCAGGATACCTCGTTGCTGCACCGCTCGATCCGCGACAACATCCGTTACGGCCGCCCGCAGGCAAGCGATGCCGAGATCGTTAGAGCGGCGAAGCTCGCCCACGCCGACGAGTTCATCCGCGAGCTCGAGGACTGGAAGCAGCAGCGCGGCTACGCGGCGCAGGTCGGCGAGCGCGGCGTGAAGCTGTCGGGCGGGCAGCGCCAGCGAATCGCCATCGCTCGTGTGATCCTCAAAAACGCGCCGATCCTGGTGCTCGACGAAGCCACCTCGGCGCTCGACAGCGAGGTCGAGGCTGCCATTCAATCGAGTCTGGGCACGCTCATGACGGGCAAGAGCGTGATCGCGATCGCGCACCGGCTATCGACCATCGCCCGAATGGACCGCCTGATCGTGCTCGAGCGCGGCCATATCGTCGAGCAGGGCTCGCACGAGGAGCTGTTGCGCCATGGGGGCCATTACGCCGCGTTGTGGCGCCGCCAGTCGGGCGGCTTCCTCGACGCCGAGATCCGAGCCGGCGAACGGACCGCCGCCTAAAGGAGGCTTGCGCCTGTGGGCGGCGGGTCGCCAAACCGGATGAAAACGATTGAATTCTCGGGAATAAAGCCGGTGAATGGCCGATCTTGACCGATATGATTGCGGCGGTGCGCTTCGAGGATGGCAAGCCTGAAGAGCGAGGACGATCAGGCGCGCTTCGCCAGCGTGGTGCTGCCGCATCTGGCCGACGCGTACGCGCTCGCGCGCTGGCTCACGGGAAATCGGGCCGACGCCGAGGACGTGGTGCAGGAGGCCTGCCTGCGCGCGTTCCGCGGCATCGCCGGCTTTGCCGGGGTCAATGCCCGCGCCTGGCTTTTAACCATCGTGCGGCACGCGGCTTATACCTGGTTGGGAAAGAACCGCTCGGCGGCGCTGCTTGTGGTGGACGATCTCGAATCCATCGCCCAGCAGCAGGCGACCGGGCCAGGCCCCGCCGGAGAGGGGCCGCAGACGCCGGAGGCGGCGCTGATCGCCAAGGCCGATGCGCGACTTCTCGAGACCGCGATTGCGGAGCTGCCGGTGCCATTTCGAGAAACGCTGGTGCTGCGTGACGTCCGGGGACTGGACTATCGGGAGATCGCCGAAGTGACCAAAGTACCGATCGGCACGGTCATGTCGCGACTCGCGCGTGCGCGGCGACGGCTGATGGAGCGCCTTGCAACGGATGAAGCAAAGGGCGGCTGATGACACCTTCCACCGATCCGCGCTTGCTCGTTCACGCCTATGTCGATGGCGAGCTCGATCCTGCTCACGCGCTCGAGGTCGAGCGGCAGCTCGCCGGTGATCCGGCGCTGGCAGCCGAACGCGAGCGGATCGAGGCGCTGCGGCGCGCGATCGCGCAGCAGCTGCCGCGCGAAAGCGCGCCGCCGGGGCTCGCGCGCCGCGTCGAGGCCGCGCTCGGTTTGCGAGCCGCGCGTACCGTTTCGCATCCGTCTTGGCGCGCGCTCGCGGCTTCCGTGGCGGTGGCGGCATTCCTCTGCAGCGGTGCCACTTGGCTTGCGCTCTCACCCGGGGCGGGCGATGCCGACATGATCGTGGCCAACCACATGCGCGCGCTCATGGCGCCGCGGCCGATCGATGTCGAGTCGTCCGACCGGCACACGGTGAAGCCGTGGTTCAACGGCCGCATTCCCGAGGCGCCACGCGTCATCGATCTCTCCAGCGAAGGCTTTCCTCTGGTCGGCGGCCGCATCGACGTCGTCGCACGCACTCCGGTGCCGACGCTCGTTTATCGCTATCGCCAGCACCTGATCAGCCTCAGCGCGCTCCCACTCGGGCGAGCGGCTGCGATGCCGCCAGAGCAGATCGCCGGCTATAATATTGTGTCCTGGACCGAGAACGGCCTTGCTTATTGGGCGGTTTCCGATCTCGCGGCCGCCGATCTCAATGCCTTCGCGAAGGCCTTCCGCGACGCCGGTCCGGGGTAGAGCAGATTTGCTGCAGGCTTCATGCGGGCGCTCTCCGGGGGAGCCGCGGGAGAGCCTGCCGCAAGCACGACGTCACCAGCGCTATGCCTGCTGCAGCAGTCCGGACATCGGCTTCACCACCGCGCTGTCCGGAAAGACCTTGGTCGCGAGCACGGCGGGTTCGACGCGCAGGTGGTCCTTGAGCAAACCTTTGAGCACCGCGCGCAGATCGGTGGTCGGCTTGAGGTCGCGCCCCTCATGGAGCTTGCCCGGTTTGAGGCCGGGCCAGTCGGCGATAACGCGTCCGCCTTTGAGCGCGCCGCCGGCGAGCAACGCTACGGTCGCGGTGCCGTGATCGGTACCATCGGTGCCGTTGATGCGGGCCGTGCGGCCGAACTCGGTGATGATCGCGACGACTGTTTCGCGCCATGCCTCCTTCATTTCGGTCTCGATTGCGGCAATCGCGCCATCGAGCGCGCCCAGCAAAGTTGCCAGCCGGCCGTTCATCGCGCCTTCGGCGGCGTGGGTGTCCCATCCATCGAATGCGAGCGCGCCGATGCGCGGCCCATCCGGACGCGCCAGAAACTTCGCCGCAGTACCGGCCGATTCCGCGAAATAGGCGCGCACCTGTCCGGCCGCCGCGGGGCGCGGCTGCTCGCCGTCCATGCCGCCGACGCGCGCAATGGTCGCAAGACCCATACGCTCCTCGAGCACGCGGGCGAGCACAGGATCCGTATGGCGATACAGTTCGATCAGCCGCATCACCGTGTCGCCGCTCGCCGGCGGCAGTCGCCGCGGTGTCCACGAGAGGACTGGCGCCGGGCCACGCACGACCAGCGGAGCGATGGGACCGATGGCGAAGCAATCGCGCGAGCCGGCCGGCCCCGCCGGTTGCAACGAGGCAAGCGCCCGATTGAGCCAGCCGCTGTCGGCCGCGCCGGGCTTGGGCAGGCCGCTCTCCAGCACGTCCTGTCCATCGAAATGGGAGCGTTCCCGGTAAGGCGTCGCCGCCGCGTGCACGATCGCTGCGGCGCCGGAGGTGTAGAGGCGATGCAGGTTGGGCATCGCCGGATTGAGCGCGAAGAAGGAGTCGAGCGGCAGCGCAGCCGGTTTGCCGTCGAGCGTGAGCGCGCTGTTGCCGCGCAGCGCGAGCCAGTCCGGATCGCCCACCGGCGCGACCGCCGCAAGCCCATCCAGCGCGCCGCGCAGCACGATGACCAGCAGGCGCGGATCGCGGCCCTCCGCGCGCGCAATCTTCGGCAGATAGGCCCAGGCAAACAGCGTGCCGGAGGCGATGAGCAGTTCGCGGCGGGTCGCGGCATGAAGGTTTGTCATCGGCTCACCTGTTCAATCGCTGGCGCGTCACCTGCGCTGGAACTCGGGCGCCATGAACAGAAGCGCGAGTGCCTGCGGGCGGCTTTCGGCGCGCGTGATGGCTTCCCGCGTTTCGGTTGAGGCGAGCGGCGCGAGCGTCTCTTCGAGTGCATCTCGCGGATCGGCCTCTGCGCCGAAGCGGCGGGCAAATTGATTGGCAATATCGAGACGCTGCGCCAGCCCGTCGAGCCAGGGCGCGCTTTCGTCGGCGAAGCCCTTTGGCGCTGACGGCCGCCACAACGGCTCGCCTAAAATGTTATGCGCCTGCATCACCGGGCCGATCTCGACGGGCGCCGCGCCCACGGCGCGCAGCGCTGCGATCACCCATTCGCCGGGACGCCTGAGCTTGGCACGCGGGGCTTCCCAAGCCTCGGGTGCGGCGACCAGCGCCCGCGCCGTTTCTTTCAAATCGCCTTGCGTCGCAAGAAAGCGCTTGGCCAGCCGCTCGACGAGCGCGGGCGGTGGTTCGTCGGCGACGAAATGGCGCGCGAGCTTGCTGGCCAGATGCCTGGCAGTCGCCGGATGGCGGGCCAGCGCCACGAGCACGGCGCGTCCCTGCTCCACGCCACCTCCGGGATAACTCGTGCCGATCACGGTCTGAGCCCCGGCCTGATGCATGCGCGGATTGAATATGAACTCGCCGCCGAGCACGGAGTCCTGGCGAAACGGCACCACAGTCCAGCCGGTGATCACATTGGCGAAGTTCGTGACGTCGTCCTGGGTGTAGACCGTGCGGACCCCGAGCGTATGTAGTTCGAGGATCTCGCGCGCGAGATTCTCGTTCAGCCCGCGTTTCTGCCGCAGCCCGGCCATGGAGGCTGGGCCGATCGAGCGCGCATTGTCCAAATAAAAGAGCATCGCCGGATGGGATTCGACGGCCAGCAGCATGTCGCCGAAGCGCCCGAGCACGTTGGCGCGGATGACTTCGCGTTCGTAGGCGCCGCAAATCTGGCGCACATTGCCCTTATCCGCCGAGACGCAGAAATGGTTCGACCAGAACCAGACGAGCCGCTCGACAAACCCGATCTCGGCGCCGAGCGCGGCATCGATCCGCGCCTTGGCTTCGGCAAGATAAATCTGCTGCGGCACGCCGGGACCCGGACTCGGCCTCGCTGCCGGTGCCGGCGGCGTGGCGGACTGATCCTTCATCTCCGCCGAGCCAGCGCCACTCGGCGCATTAGCCTGCTGGGCGGCGCGCTCGGCCTGCCGCGCCGCGCGCTGCGCCTGCTGATAGGCGAACGCGGTACGCGCGGCTGCGCCGCTCGTCAGCAACTCCGGATTGTTGATGCGACCGGCGCCCGGGCGATCCAATTCGGCCAGCAGCGCCCCGCGCGGATCCGACGCAATGCTCGCGATCGATCCAGCGCGTGGACCGAGGCCGAACCGATGCAAGGCGAGCGCAGCTTGGGCTTTCGGATCAAGGGCCATGCCGTCCTCTCGACCGGCTGCGAGGCCGCCGCGCGGCAGCAACATCCCTGCGCGGCGGCAAAGTCAAGGCTGCGGCAGTCTGCCTTTCGTAATCATGGCCGCGAGATGACAAATTGGAAGGATTTCGTGCTCAGCCCCACCGCTCAGCGCAGCTGAATGACCGACCAGATCCCGAAATCGCACTACAGCGGGCCGCGCAGGACGAAGAACGCGCCCAGCGCAATGAGTCCGAAGCCGATCGCATAATTCCAGGTCAACGGCTCCTTCAGGTAAACGACCGAAAATCCGGCGAACACGAGAAGCGTAATCACCTCCTGGATCGTCTTGAGCTGCGCGGTCGTATAGACCGCGCTGCCCCAGCGGTTCGCCGGCACCGCGACGCAGTATTCGACGAAGGCAATAAGCCAACTCGCCACGATCACGCCGATGAGCGGCACCTCTTTGAAACGCAGATGGCCGTACACGCGAACGTCATGAATAGGTTGGAACCGAGCAGCAACAGGATGGGCATCAGATAAGGTGAAATGAAAGTCGAGCGCATAGAGACACCGATTGGCAGAGCGAGCGAGCGTCGACGTATTGAGGCGCTCTGCGGCAAAATGGAGTCTCCTCATGACAAAACCTCGTGACGGGTCGCAGTGTGCTCGTGCGGCTTTAGCCCGGCGTGGGCATCCACAGCCACGCAATGCGTCATGCTGCTGTAATATGCGCCCGATATATGCGGGTGCGTTCGAGCAAAACGCCCTCCGCATATCTTCGTCGTAAATTGTAGCGTGCGCGTTCGTCATGGCCGGCGGCTCCGGCACGCACTCGCCCCGCGGCCGGAGCCGCCTTTTCTCCTGCGCTTTCAGACCGATGCGTTGGGGCCCCCGGTCCCGGCCGCGGTCGCGCAGGATCCTCCGCGGTTTCGCCGTCCCTTCTTCGCCTTCGCGACCTCGGCCAAGCCCCTTTTTTTCTTGCCGTAGAGCAGGCTAAATCGGCGCTAATATAGGGTTTGGAACCTGGGAGAAATCGCGATGCGGCGTCCACGCCTCTCGTCCACGCATATCGCCGCGGCTGCGCTCGCGATCGCGGGCGCGCTGGCGCCCATGCCCGTCATGGCCCAAGCGCAGCCGCCGGCACAACCACCGGCGCAGTCGCCTGCGCCAGTGCTCGGGCCATACAAGCCCGTGCCTATCACGCTGCCGCCCGCGGTGAACGATCCGAGCTTCGCAACGTTTCGTAACCAACTCGCCGACATCGCCAAGAACAAGGACCGCGCCGCGCTCGCGCGGCTAGTGGCGGCGAACTTCTTCTGGATACCCGAAGACAAGGACATCGCCGACAAGCAAAAGTCACCCATCGACAACCTGAGCAAAGCGCTCAGCCTCGACGGGGCGGACGGGTTCGGCTGGGAGTCGCTTGCCGCCTATGCCGCCGAGACGACCGCCATGGCCGATCCGCAGCGCCAGGGTGTGTTCTGCGCGCCGGCCGAGCCCACCTTCGACGAGCGGGCAGCCGACGAGTTGGCCAATACGACGCATACCGATGCCGCGGATTGGGCGTTTCCGATCCGCGACGGCATCGAAGTGCGCGCGGCGGCAAAACAGGATGCCGCGGTGGTCGACAGGCTCGGCCTTTACCTGGTGCGCGTCCTTCCCGATGACTCGCCCGCCAATGCAGTGCTCGCCACCTTCGCCAAAGTTCTGACGGCCGCGGGAACGGTCGGCTATGTCTCGATCGACACCGTTCTGCCGATCGGCGGCGAGCAGTTGTGCTACCTCAAGGACGGGGGCGCCTGGAAGATCGCGGGCTTCCTCGGCGGCGAACCGAACCACTAGATTTTAAGCTAGCGACAGATCACGGCCGCTGTCGCCTGCGTCCATCCTGGATTATCGTTTGTGGCGCATCCAGGCGAGGCTGCGCGCGAGGCCGGCAGCGCGCCCGGAAAAAGCCGGGAGGACTCTCATGTCACGGATGTGTGCTGTCGGGATGATGGTAGTAGCTGCGGTCGTGCTCACCGCAACGGCGCACGCGCAGACCGCGCCTCCCTTCGCCACCACAAAAGTCGAAGGGACCGAGAACGTCTACATCTTCCGTTACGGCAATCACCAATCGATGTTTGTCGTGACGCCGCAAGGCGTGATCGCGACCGACCCGATCGGCCTACGGCGGCCGGCGGCGGTAGCCTATATCGAAGAAATTCGGAAGATTACCAAGGCGCCGATCAAATACGTCATCTACAGCCACAGCCATTTTGATCACATTGCCGGCGGCAAGCCGTTCAAGGATTTGGGCGCCGTTTTCGTGGCCCACAAGAACGCCAAGGCGCGTATCGAGACCTTGCGTCCCGCCGATGTCGTCGTGCCAGACCAGGCGGTGGATAGGAAAAGGACCATCACTCTCGGCGGCACCACGCTCGAACTGCTCTACGTCGGCAAGAACCACTCCGATAGCACGCTCGTGATGCGGCTGCCGAAGGAGAAGATCATCTTCACCGTGGATTGGATCCCACTGCAATCGACCCAGTTCCGGGTGATGGCCGATACTTATATTCCCGACATCGAGGAGGGGCTCAACAAGGTGATTGCGATGGATTGGGAGCGATTGATCCCCGGGCACCCGGGCCCCGGCGGCCGTCAAATCGGGACCAAGGAGGACGCGCGCGCCGCGCTCGCCTATCTGCAAGATTTATCGGCCGCCGTGAAAAAGGCGACCGAGGAGGGCAAGTGCTATGCCGACGCGGAACGGGACGTAAAGCTGCCGAAATACGAGAATTTTGCGAACTACGGCCCCTTCCTGCCCATGAACATCGAGCGCTACTGCGATTTCCACAATCGCGGCATTTGACGTGAGCAGCGCGAACTCGCCCACGCAGAGAAAAGGCGACCCATGATCATCGAAAACCAAAAAGACGTCACCATCGCGGTCCTGTCGGAGCTGCAGCGCGCGGCGGATCCAAGATTCAAAGAGATCATGTCCGCGTTCGTGCGCCACTTGCACGACTTCGTGCGCGAGACCAAGCTGACCGAGGAGGAGTTCCACGCCGCGATGGCTTATGTCGTGGCAATCGGCAAGCACAGCAACGAGTCCCACAACGAAGCGGTGCTGATGGCGGGCTCGCTCGGACTATCGGCGCTGATTTGCCTGCTCAATCACGGTAACCAGGGGACGACGGACACCGACCACAACATGCTCGGGCCGTTCTGGCGCATGCAGTCGCCAGTGACGCCGAA
>VAZQ01000160.1:10694-11667 GCA_005883115.1 Alphaproteobacteria bacterium
GCCGGGGCCCGCGCTATTCGTCAATGCCGCTTTCCGCGACGCGAATGGCAAGCCGATCGTGGGCGCGGAGGTCGATGTGTGGCACTCATCGCCCGAAGGCTTTTATGAGAACCAGGATCCTGTTCAGGCCGACATGAACTTGCGCGGCAAGTTTTTCACCGACGCCGACGGTTGCATCAGCTTTCGAAGCGTCAAGCCTGCCGGTTATCCGATCCCCATCGACGGACCGACCGGCGATCTCTTGCGCGCACAAGGCCGGCACAATATGCGCCCCGCGCATCTTCATTTCCTTGCCTGCAAGGAGGGGTTCAAGACTCTAATCTCGCAGCTCTATGTCCAGGACGACAAGTTCATCGACAGCGACGTGCAATTCGGCGTCACGCGCCATCTCATCGGCAACTATGTGCGTCACGAGAACGAGAAGGCGCCCGCCGCCGATGTCAAAGGGCCGTGGTACTCGCTCGAGCACGTCTTCGTCTTAGAGCGGGGCCAGCCGAAACTGCCGCGACCGCCGATCACCGGCAAGGCGCGCGGCGAGCGGCCGAAGATTCCGCATCTGGCGTGATGGGCCTTACTCTTGATATGCCGTCCCGGCCGATCACTTCACGACGGCGCGCAGCGCAGTCCATGGTGTAGCCACAGGCGGTCGTGCCGACCCGCTCTCGTCACGACTCCGACGGCGGTGGCGCGCTCCTCCGCGGTGCGGATGCCGCCCACGTTCGGGTTCACCGCCTTCGCTTTCTCGTAGGCGCGCTCGACCGCGGGCCGGGCGCGGATCGTTTCGAACCAGCGCTTGAGGTGCGGGAAGTCCGCGATGTTCTGCCCCTGCCGCTCGTAGGGCACGATCCAGGGGTAAATCGCCATATCCGCGATCGAGTACTCGCCAGCGACGAAATTGCGATCCGCCAGCCGCTTGTTGAGCACGCCGTAGAGCCGGTTGACCTCGTTGCGGTAGCGGTCCATCGCATAAGGA
>VAZQ01000519.1 GCA_005883115.1 Alphaproteobacteria bacterium
ATATATAGTCGATCGCCCCGAGCCTAGCTTGTTCACTTCTCCAATTTTTCTCCAAAATCGAGTGTAGCGGCGGTCAGGTCGATGCTGCTACTCCTGAAACGCGGGAAGGTGTCGGCCCTGTCGAGGTAAGCCGGCCTTCTTGAACTTGGGTTTTGATTCGCGGGCGACAGATTCGCGCACAACACGCCGAGCTCAAGCTCTCGATCGTCGAGAGCTATTTGAAATCTTTCACAAGAGCACTGAAGCCCCGCTTCAAACAGCTTTGGTAGATCGACGACCTCGCAGGCACGGGCTCACGTACGGTCCGGGTTGAGGCCCCCAAGGACCCTATTTGATGCGCCGGCGCCAGAGCGCGTTGAGCAGCGCCGAGGATCTGCTCAGAAGCTATCGACGTCGAATCAAGGCTTGAGCGCACGCCAATCGTCCGAAATCTGCCTGGGATGGATGGAGGCACACACGCGTTGTCATGTTCCTCGACCCCTATGGCATGGATGTGGAGTGGGCGACGCTGCTGGCCATCGCCACGACCAAGACGATCGACGTGTAGTTTCTATTCTCGCTACCGACAGGCGATACGTCGCAGCCATATAGAGCCCAGCAAGCGCAGGGCGATCACTCGCATTCTTGGCACCGGTGCGTGGAAAGGGCCAGGCGGACATGTTCGCAGCGAACCGCTGACGTTCGAAGAGTCGAGCACTATGTGAAGGCGCGCCTGCAAACGATCTTTGCCAAAGGATTTGAACCGTTGGCCTTGCCGATTGATCAGAGGCCTCAGCGGAGCCGCTGTCGCAACCTTTATAGATATAGCAGACCAGGCCGACGTGAAACTGCTCGGTCAGGAACTGTGACGCGCCCCAATCGAAATGCATTCGACGCCGTTCTGATACGTGGTCCACTGATTCTCGAAACTGTAGAGCCGAGTACTCCTGAGAACGGAATGAAATAGGTGTAGCCGACGCCGTGGCCAATGCCGATATTCGAGGGCTCCCACAGATGCTGCTCGCCAAGCGCGGACCGGCTATCATTATCCTTTCGGGCGATTGCGACGGATATCGCGGAACTCCTTCGGCCCTTTGATAAGTCTTCTCTTGCGGCGCTGTCGTTCTTCATCGGTAGCTGGCGGGTCGCCTAAGCGGTCAATTTCTTGCCCGGCCATTTCTGATGCTTCCATGGCTTTCTTCATACGCGCGGCCGATCGGTGAGCGCTTGCAAGCCCGAGCTCGACCAGGCGCCGCACAGCCTCAGATAAAGAGGGCTTGTCCAACGCGGTTTTAGCCCATGCCTCAACGGCCTTTCGCTTATCGGGCGACAAGCGGATGCCGATCATGGGCGTGATCCCGGTAGCAGGTCGCCCCCGCTTTTTTTGCTTAGCAGATATTGACCGCTTCATCAATTTGTGCTTAGCATAAAAGTGAGCCACGAGAGCCGCACGAAACTGCAATCAGCTTGGCTTCCGCCGCAGCAGGAAGGTGCGCAGACCATACGTGGAGGCGCGTGACATGGCAATCGCACGCAAGTTGCCAATAGCCTATTACGTCTACACCATCACCGTTGACGGCGTCGTGCGCTATATCGGGAAAGGGAAAGGTCTGAGGCTATACTCCCACATGAAAGAGGTCAGGAGCCGCCTCAATCGTGATTATAGGCTACAGAACATAGGATCACGATTGCAGCAGAACCTGACTAAAGCCGTCCTATCGGGAGCAAAGGTGATCGAAAGGGTCCTAGTGGATAACCTAACTGAGACGGCAGCTTACAAACTGGAGTACGACAAACTGCGTGAGTATGTCTTCGCGGGCAAGCGCGATCAGCTTTGGAATGTGATGCCCGCGAGCATCCAAACGCCACCGGAACTGCAAGCTTTCACTGAGCGCCTGCAGCGAAATCTGAACAGCAGAGATAGGTGGATTCGATATTTCTCTGAGAGGACGCTGGCTGCGCTGATTGGGGGGCAACAATGAACGACGCGGACTGTCTAAGCGCGACGCGGTACAGCCGTTCGACGCGCCTCACCATTCCGACGTTCCTCGCCCTGAACAAAAACGGTAGGTGGTATGTAGGTGCACGTTAACGTCAATTTCCATGATCCAAATAGCGAGTACAGCAACTGGCGCTCGCACTCCATATTGTCCGGATCGTCCGAGGAATTCTAATGAGAGCTCTATCGCTAACTCGCCGAGTAGGAGGTCCATTAGAGAACCGGATCATCTTTGGATCGGTCCGCAATCGCGGCAAGTCCTGCCGTCTCAGCGATGCAAACTCGATGACCCACCTCCGCGCGAGAACGCCTGCTGAGATCCGGCACCTAGCCACCCGAGCTGCGTTTCCCCAACGCCGCAGCTCAAACGCGAATACTCTCTGTGGCCAGAATTCGGCTGGATTCTTGCAAATCTGTAAGACTTTCAAAGGGATAATTTGCGACGACATTTCTGAGTTCGAGTCCTACATGCCCAGCCAGCCAGTCCCGTCTCTGTGCGCTATGGTCAAGCTGACCTATGGCCGCGCCAACCGCGACAAGGTAAGCCCGCCGGACACGCTGACTATAGCTGCGCAAGAACGGCGCACTCCACGCGGGAAGTCCGCGCCTACCCAGATATGCTGGAAGCCGCCCACGGCCCTTCCAGGTGGTATAGTCTTCGCCAATCGAAACTTTGTCCTGAGCTGGGGTGACCTTGAAACGCCGCGCGTTTATCACGCTGCTCGGCAGCGCGGTCTCCGTGTTTCTTTGTGTAAACGCGGCGGCGCAAGAGGGATACTACGGAGTGGGTCATGATAAATGGCATCAGGGGTTCTACTCGAAGCTCAAAAGAAACGATGGCCAAGGCTCGTGCTGCAATCTGATGGATTGTAGGCCGACCCAAAGTCGCATGGTCGGCGACCACTATGAAGTTAAAGTGGACGGTGCATGGACGCCTGTTCCCTACGACAAGATCAACAACTTGGTCGCGCCCGATGGTGGCGCTCACGTCTGCGCTCCGAGACAGGTCGGTCCGAACAAGGGCGTTATATTCTGCGTCATTCTGCCGTCGGAGGGCTGACGGGAGCACGGAGCGTGTGGCGCAAAATCTCACGTAAGTCAGGAGCTATGACATGCGCATCTTCGGTGAGGCTGTTATTCGGATATGGAGCCTACTCGCCAAAAAGGTTCCCGCCGGGCAAAACGAGGAGACTGCCGTGCGAAGCCACAGCCTCAGTCCAGAGACTCTGTTCCTGGCCTAATGAGACCCAGAATCCAAAACTGGGTGGGGTGGAATAGCGGATCCTGAATTTTCTCCCGAGTGTGAAGTAGCTCACACATCCTCGCAAAAAATGTAGCGCAGACTTGATCAAGTCACGAGCGATCCATCGTTTGTCGAGAGGGAGCGCTTGATATGATTGATATGATCACGACAGCGCTAGGAATAATGACCGGCATCGTCCTGTTCATCGCTTTCGGTCTTGCGCTACGCCGGAACAGCGAT
>VAZQ01000520.1 GCA_005883115.1 Alphaproteobacteria bacterium
CAGAATGAGATTGGTGCTCGACACGGCTACGATGGTGGCCGCTATCCGCAGCGACAGAGGGGCCTCGCGCTGGCTCCTTCGTTCAGCGCTCGAACGGCGGCGCGACCTGACACTGCTGGTATCCGTCCCGTTGCTGATCGAATACGAGGCGGTGATGATGCGGGCCGAACATCTCAAGGCGGCAGGTTTGTCAGCGGTGGACGTCGGGATGTTGCTCGATGCGGTCGCGGCGGTGGCCGAGCCGGTGAGGTTGGCATATCTCTGGCGGCCGGCCTTACCCGACGTAGACGACGACATGGTACTGGAGGCGGCGGTCAATGGGCGGGCAGACGCGATTGTCACGTTCAACCTGCGTGACTTCGGTCCGCCGGCGCAACTGTTCAGAGTAACGGTCTTGTCGCCGGGCGAGGCCGTCGAACGATTGGAGAGGAGGTCATGAGGAAGAGTAATTTTGCGCTACGGCTTCAGCCATCGCTCCTCGATGAAGCGCGCAAGCTGGCTGAGGCAGAGGGTGTGGCCCTCAATCAGCTTATCAACGTGGCGGTTGCTGAGAAGGTGTCGGCGCTGCGTACCGAGAGCTACCTCGCGGAGCGCACCTCACGCTCCCATATTCCCAACGCGCTTCGCATCCTCAAGCGTGCGGGTGTGGGCCGGCCCCCGATGAAGGGCGACGAATTGCCGAAAGGCAAAGGTAGACAGCGATCGCGTACGAAGGCCGTTCGGCGCAGATGACCTGCTATTCTGCCAATCTCAATTGTCGCAATCCCATTGCTGCGGCGACAGTTCTTGCCGAAGCCGGCAAGTCCGCCAGTGCGTGCCACTCAGGTCGGCAAGCCGCGCCTTGATTTGGGATCAACCAGAGCGGCATTGATTCGTCTTGCTTTCTCAATTCCGAGCCGGTCCGATTGCCTCACTCCGGCTTGATATGGGCCGTGCGGATGACCTTGCCCCATTTTTCGGTGTCTTCCGCGATGACCTTGGCGAAATCGGCCGGCGAGCCGGGCAATGCAGTGCCGCCGATGTCGGCGAATCGCGCCTTGATTTTTGGCTCGGCGAGCCCAGCGTTGATCTCCTTGTTGAGCCGGTCGATTATCTCGGCCGGAGTGTTCCTGGGCGCGCCGATGCCGTACCACGAGCTTGCCTCATAGCCGGGCACGAAGTCGGCGACGGGAGGCAAGTCCGGCAATGCATCTATGCGCGTCGTGCTGGTCACGGCCAGCGCCCGCAGCCTGCCGGCCCTGACGTACTCGATCGACGCTGCAGTGGGGACGAAAATGACGTCCACCTGTCCACTGAGCATGTCGATCAGCGCGGGTCCTCCGCCGCGGTAAGGAACCGCAACTAGGTTGACGCCGGCCATCATCTTGAACAGCTCGCCGAAGATGTGGCTGGTGCTGCCGTTGCCCGCTGTTGCCATGCTGATCTTGCCCGGATTGGCTTTGGCATGGGCGATGAACTCGGGAACGGTCTTTGCCGGAAATGACGGGTGCACGGCGATGACATTGGGCACGCGCACGACATTCGCAACCGGCGCGATGTCGCGGATGAAATTGAAGCTGAGTTTGTCGTAGAGCGTGACGTTGACCGCCGCCGACACGTCGATCATGAGCAGGGTGTAGCCGTCGGGGGGCGCGCGCACGACCGCCTCGGTGCCGAGATTGGTGCTCGCGCCCGACCGGTTCTCGATGACGAATTGCTGACCGAGCCGTTCAGACAGCCACTGGCCCATCATGCGAGCGATGATGTCGACTGTGCCGGCTGGCGCGAGCGGGCCCAGGCGAAGCGCGAGATGGCCGGGAGCGCGGCAGCGCCCGCTGTCATGCGGAGAAATCGACGGCGGTTACTGCAAAAAGCAGACTTCAGAACGTTTTGCATGCTCGCCTCTTGATCGGGTCTTTCGGCGGTTACGAAACCTGAGCCGTCAGCAGATGTGTTTCTTCAGGATAGGTAACTCCGTCCCCATCGGCGTAGCGCTGCAGCTGCTTCATGACGCTCGCGCCAAGTTGCTTGCTCGTCGCAGGGTCTACCGCAGCAATCACGGCTGCAAATGGCGTTGCGCCCAAATGGCCCAGCGTGAATTGATCCAGATCGGGCAGATGGATATTGATCCCGCTGACGCGCACCTCGACGCCGGAAAAGCCCGCTCCCGTTGCAAGATGCTGTAGTTCCTCTCTGGTGGGGGCTTGGCGCCTGCTGGAGAGGAACTGGACGGAGGTTTCGTTGCTGATGTACCGGGCGAGTGCTTCACCAACGGCACTGTTGTAGAGGCCGGGGCTGTTCCATACGCTGAGCGCGAGACGGCCGCCATGCTTGAGCACGCGACGCATGTTCCGCAGCGCGAGCGCCTTGTCGGGAAAGAACTGCAGCCCCTGCTGGCAGAGAACCGCGTCGAAGCTGGCATCCGGCAATCGAAGATCGAGCGCGCTGCGCTCGATCCACTCGATCGGTGCTCCAGCCGGTGCCGGGAGCGATCGCGCGACGGCGAGCATCCCGGGGTTCAGATCGACACCAACGACGTGCCCGCTGGGACCGACGCGCTTCGCCGCAGCGCGAGTCACGACGCCAGTCCCGCAAGCAACATCCAACACGCACTCGCCCTCCGAAAGCCGAGCGCCGTCGACAAGCAAAGGCGCCCAGGGTGCGAGGATGTATCGAGCGACGTAGCGCTCGTACAGTTCAGCGGCCTCCCTGGTCAGCTGCCACGCCTCGTGCTTGTTCATCTCGCATGCCATCTTTGCTACGGCGCACGAGTCCGTTCCCGGCCACTTCGCGTCAGTTCGTTGGAAAGCACCAATTCGGTCGCTATCTGAGGCATAGCGGACTCGCCACTACGAATTTGGTCTTGGCGTCAGGGTGTTCCGAGTAGTGCCGAGCAAAGCCTTGGGAAATGGTGGGCGCTGTAGGGATTGAACCTACGACCTCTCCCGTGTGAAGGGAACGCTCTCCCGCTGAGCTAAGCGCCCGCAAGCCCCGGATTTAAAGCGGCTGTGCGCCCTGTCAAGCGAACTCATGCTTGCGCTGGGGCCGTTGCCTCACTTGTCCGCGCGTGCCCCACGCGGGACGCTGCCTCGTCTCGCTTCTCTCGGCGTCGATGACGCGCGCGCAGCGCGAGCCTGCAGTGTGCGGATCCGGTCGGCGAGCGTGTCTTTTGACCCAGTCGCGGGGGGCGCGGTGGAGGGCCCATTTCCCGAACCTGGCGTCGGCCGCCCGGAGTTGAGGATCGATTCGATCGGTGAGTCCGGCCCTTCCAGCGTGGCGGTCAGCCGCGCCACCTCCGCCGCGACCTCATCGATGCGCTCGCGCAGCACGGCATTTTCCATGCGCTCGTAGGCACCGACGTTCTCGCCATCGCGTTTCACCGCCGCAATCTCGCGCTGTAGCTTGTCGCGCTCCTCTTGGGACCGCTTGAGCTCATTCTCGATCAGCGATTTTTCCGTCCTCAGCGTCTCGATTGCGACGCGGTGGCGGTCTTGCGCATCGGCCAGCTGGGCGCGGAGTTCGGCCTCGATCTTCTGCGCGCCCATCGCCGCGTTGCGCAAGTTTTCGGAGTGATGTTCGCGATCCGCCAGCAAGCGCGCCTGCTCGTCGCCTCGCGCAGCGAGCTCCTGGAGACGCGCGCTGAGCGCCTGCGATTCCGCCGTTTGTCCCACGAGCTGGCGATCGAGCTCGGCGACACGGTTGGCGAGATTGTCGGCACGGGCGCGCTCCTCGGCAAGCTCTCGGCCCGATGTCTCGAGGTCGGTGGTCTTGCTGTTGAGATGTTCCCACAGCGCCTTCGTTTCTTTCTCATAACTTTCGAGTTGCCCCTTCAATGCGTCGGCGTGCGCGCGCAGTGCCGTCAGCTCGACGCGCTGGCCGCCTGCCGTGACGGAAGAGTCATTGAAGCTGGCGGTAACGTGGGCGAGCTCGGCCTGGGCGCTCGCGAGCGCGCGCTCAGTTTGTTCGAGCGCAGCCGTTTTGGCGGCGAGTTCGCCCTGCGCAATCCCCAAATCCTCGGTGAGCTGCGTTTCCTTGGATTCGAGCGCAAGCAGCGCCGCCGCCTTCTCGCCGAGCTCGAATTTGAGACGCGCGATGGCCTCGCTTTTCCTGCCGAGCTCCGCAAGCTGGCTCGTGGTCTTCGCCTTCATCTGCTCGAGGCTCATGTCGAGCCGGCTCATCGTCATGGCGAATTCGGCGCGCAATTGATCTTTTTCGGCGGCAATCTCCGCCATCGAGACCGGCGTCGAGGCTTCCAGCCGCCGCAACGTGAGGCGCACCGCGCGCGCATGGACCAATGGGATGACGCCGATCACGAGCAAGCCCGCGACCAGAAAGCCGATGCCGATATACATCATCGGTTCGATCATGACGTCTCCTGCACCACCAGGATTTTGATTGTGTATCAGAATGTCGGGGGTGGATCACCCGGTTCGGACAGGCGGCGGCCTGGGCGACATTTCCCGACCGTCCCGCTCCCGATTGCCGGCGCTGCGGCCGTGCTTCAGTTGGGCTCTAAATGGATTGTTCAGAACGGGTTCCAGGTCGCCGTCGGCGTGAATTTGAGGTAACCGACATTCGCGCCCAGCCGCATTCCCACCCCCGTGCGGATCGGGACCACGACGATGTTGCTCATCGTCAGCGCCGTCATTCCCAAGCCGCCGACGAAGTAAGCCGAACCGTCGATGCCGGCGAAGCGCTGGTAGATGGCATCGGTGGCGGGTAGGTTGTAGATAA
>VAZQ01000521.1 GCA_005883115.1 Alphaproteobacteria bacterium
GTACACAGCGGATCGTGCAACGGTACGACAGAAGAAAACCGGTCGGCCCGTCAGATTCGAATTGAGCGAGCAGACCCGCCAGGCGGTCGATGATTATCTAAAAGCCACCGCAACCACGCAGGAACTTTGTCCTCTGGGTGCCAGCACGGAAGTGATAGCCGAGAGCTGCTTACCTACCTAGCTAACACGATCAAAAGCTTAATTTTCGCGTTTCAGCAATCGTACAGACGCACGCCGACAACGGAATGACCCTGAATTTTGTCCAGTATCTGTACCGTAGCGCGTTCGAATGCAGCTTCACGCAACTTCGAAGGAAGGTTTCCAGTATTTTGTTCTTGAATGCGACGCCCCGCGATCAGCGAACTGATGCCAACTATGCCCGCCTTGCTTGCTTTCATGTCGGCGCTATCAGCTTGCAACGCCAGTTTCGCGGGAGTCAGGTCGAGCGGGGCGAGTGTGCCATTAGGCAGCACCTCTTGAACCGAGAACGCTGAGTTTTTTATCCAGCCAACAATTGTGTCCCCTTCAAGAACTGCGGAGAGGTATGCGGAAATCACCGCACCGCCTGGTGAACAACGATCTTTGGCTCCAAGCGCTTTGTTCACGCTTATGGGCATCCAGCGGTTACCTCGCAGCAACAAGTGGCAACCGGCAATGCGCCGGCCCTGACTGGTCATGAGACTCCTCGCACTGAGTTTCGACGTAGGCTTGTTCGAGCCAGCGGGTCACACTGTTCGCGCAGCGTGATTGGAAAGCTAGCACGAAAGTTATTTCCCGTTGACACTCGGACGGTTGCGGCGCTGGTGGCGTTGGGGCAACTCTCAAGGGCTGCGTGATGCCGACTTGCGTACTGGGTCAAAGCCCCGGTTTGACGCCCCGCCGACCGCTTCTGGTCTACCCCAATCAACGGACATTATCAGACCGGCCCAGTTGGTCCGTTTGGTGCCAAACTGCGACATAGCGGATGCAGGGCGCTCAAAAGAAAAGCCGCCCGAAGGCGGCCTCTGGTGTTGCGTGTTTTGATCACGGATCAGGTGACGCGGAACTGCTGTCCGTTGTGCTTTCGTCGATACGCCATGAAGCCAACGCCAATAAACCCGAGGATCATCATCGCCCATGTGGAGGGCTCGGGGACGGCGGCCGAGATGGTAACGATAGAACCATTCCTTCCGGTTAAGGTCTCTCCAGCAACCGCATTAATATTGAACCCATTATCAGCGTAAAGTGCCGGGTTAAGGTAGTCGGAGTCCGTTTCGGCTACTTCATTGCCAGCTGCAGGACCTGTTCCGAACCAACCACCAGCCGAGCTATCGCCAAAAAAGATGCCATTATTGCCAAAGTTATCGTTTGTTATTGAGAAAAATACAAAAGCGGTTCCGGACGCATCGACGCCGCCCGCCAAGGTATCTAGCTGAAAGGTTTCGACTGCGCCTCCGGGCGCGCCCCAATCAATAGCGAAGTTGAGTATTTCCGCCTGCGCAACCGACGTTATAAGCGTGGCTGCCGCAAGGGCTACCCCTGCTAAGAGAGCCTTGAGCTTCATTTCATTCCCCCACGGTTTCAGGCGTCGGCGCAAGCCAGGTTAACAAGCGCGTCCAGTTAGGGTGAAAAATATCGCCGGGTTGCTTCGCGAGCGATACGGCAGATGTCGTATTTCGTCGCCTCAGTTGCAATTATTTTTACGTTCCAAATTTAATTGGGCGCCGCATCGGCACCCAAATATTTCAAATTAAATAGCCGGACACCGAGGACTTTAGTGTGGTCCGATGTCTCAGTTGGGTCATTCGCGACAAGGGCGGGCCGCCAGCAAGCCCAGTCACGCCCGCTATGCCGCCGAAAGCGGAAGTAAATTCAGGGCGGCGTCGCAACTGATGCATCTCGTGAAGGTCGCGCGGGCCTGGCGTCTCGACTTCCGCCGCCCCGCCGGGTGAGCGGCCGGGGATGGCCTGTCGTTGTTCCGTCTGCTAGCTTCCGAACATCCTGAAAATGCTGGGGGAGAAGAGTTATGTTTTTACCCGAACAATACGCATGGTTTGAGCCCGTACTCATTGCAACCATCGTGGTGTTCATCATTGATTTAGTCGGCAACTGGATCGGTTTCGGCAAACGCTTCCTCGGCGCCTTAATGAGCGCAATCGTGTTCGCCCTCGTGTTCGGAACCCTTGTTTATTTCGGTTACGGCAGCGTGTCGATGTCAGTGACGACAACTCCGAGTGACGACGCCGAGTACAACTGCCCCCGCTCAAACGCAAAAGTAGGTCGGCCAAACAGAGGCGCGAGCGACCGATGCAGTGGCGTCGCAACTGATGCACCTCGTACAGGTGGCGCAGGCTTAGCGCCTGGACGTCCGCCACGGATCGGCAGATTCCGCTATGCCCCGATAGCGACTAAATTCCGCAGCGCAGCGAGATGACGCGATGTGCCAGAAGCAGAATTGAACAAGCGTGCATGACTTATGCTTAATAGCAAACGTTAGGCTCGAGGCTCCAACTGATCCGCATTGAAAATATGCAGCATCCCCGCGAATTCTGGATGATCAGCTTCGACCACATAGCGCACTGCACCAGCTTGGGTCGTGAAAACTGAAACTATAACACCCGGATAGGCGTAACCCGTCCGCTTCTTCACCAAATCGCCGACCTTTAAAGACTGGGACATTTATTCCTCGTATAGCCGCGAACAGCAGTAGCGATAATCTCCGTCTAAGACGCAAATAGCACATCGTGCAATGAATATGAGCATCAAAAGTCCGCGTTGGGTCATAACGGACTCCGGTACCGCAGCAAACGGCATCATCAATCATCTCGTCAGCAAGAAGGGCTCGGGAATGGTTAGGCCAACTGCCTTCGCGCTCGCCGGGCGTCATTGAAGCGGTGACAGGGAGGTCACCCGGTTTTGAGCGAATTCCCCTCACCAGTGGAAAAGTGGCCAACTGCCGGCATTAGATGGCCGCCTCGGTCTGCGCGTCGAAAACGTGAAGCCTGGAACGCCGCATGGCAACGCGCAGCTTGTCGGCCACCCTCACCCTCGCGGTCGGCTCGACGCTCGCCACCATGTTACTCTCGCCGACCTTCATATCGAGCAGGATTTCCGAGCCGAGTTGCTCGACCACCTCAATCACAGCATCGAAGCACGGGTGGTCGAGATCAGCGCTACTCGCCACAGTGAGGTCCTCCGGCCGCACACCGAGTATGACCTCGCGCCCGACATGGCCGCGCAGGCGCTGCGCGATCTCGTCCGGCAGCTTGATGCGCAGGCCGGAGTTCTCGGCGATCAGCGATCCGTCCGCCTCGGTCACCGTAACGGTGGCGAAATTCATGGCCGGGGAGCCGATGAAGCCGGCGACGAACTTGTTGGCGGGCTGATTATAGAGCTCGAGCGGCTCCCCCACCTGCTGCACCACGCCGTCCTTCATGACGACGACCCGGTCACCCAGCGTCATAGCCTCGACTTGATCGTGGGTAACATAGATTGCCGTGGTGCCGAGACGCAGATGCAGCTTCTTGAGCTCAACGCGCATCTGCACCCGCAACTTGGCATCGAGGTTCGACAGCGGCTCGTCGAACAGGAACACGCGGGGGTGGCGCACGATGGCACGGCCCAAAGCCACCCGCTGGCGCTGGCCGCCGGAGAGTTGGCGCGGCTTGCGCTTCAGCAATTCGCCGATGCCGAGGATGTCGGCCGCCTCCCGCACGCGCTTCTCAATCTCGCGCCTTTCGAATTTGCGCATCTTCAGGCCGAACGCCATGTTGTCGTATACGCTCATATGCGGGTAGAGCGCGTAGTTCTGGAACACCATGGCGATGTCGCGGTCCATGGGCGCAAGTGCGTTGATCACGTTGCCGTCGATTGAGATATCGCCGGAGCTGATCGCTTCCAGCCCGGCGATCATCCTGAGCGTCGTGGTCTTGCCGCAGCCGGATGGTCCGACGAACACTACGAACTCCTTGTCGCGGATCTGCAGATTGACGTCTTTGACAGCGTGCACGCTCTCGTAGAACTTGTTGATCCCCTTGAGGACGACCTGTCCCATTCGCTCACCTGCCTCCCAACCACCTGGGCGCATTCTGCATGCGCGCTTTTCAATCCCATGATCCGGGGGGCTGTCAGCCCTTCACCGATCCGGTCAATCCCGCGACGTAGTGCTCGACGAAAAACGAATAGGCGATAGCAACCGGGATCGATCCGAGCAGGGCGCCAGCCATCAGCGGTCCCCAGAAGAATACATCGCCGCGGATCAGCTCCGATGTGACGCCCACCGACACGGTCTTCTGCGCAGGCGAGGACAGGAAGACAAGTGCATAGATGAACTCGTTCCACGACAGCGTGAAAGCGAAGATGCCGGCCGAGAGGATGCCTGGAATCGCCACCGGGATGACGATGTAGAGCATGGCCTGCCAGCGCGAGGCTCCGTCAATGCGCGCGCATTCCTCGAGCTCCCTGGGCACGGCCTTGAAGTAGCCCATCATCAGCCAGGTGCAGAACGGAATAAGAAATGTCGGATAGGTCAGGATCAGCGACCAGGGCGTATCACCCAATCGATAGTTGCGGATGATCTCGGCCAGCGGAATGAACAGCAGCGTCTGGGGCACCAGATAGGTGATGAAGATGCCGGTGCCCAGGCTGCCGGCAAATGGAAAGTTCAGCCGCGACAGAGCATAGCCGGCGAACACGCCGCACACGAGCGAGATAGCGGTTGACGCGAGCGCGATGAACGTCGTGTTCCACAGCCACGATGCGAACAGCGTCTCCTCGAACAGGTACCTGACATGGTCCCAGGTCGGTTTCCAGGTCCAGAACGGATTGTAGTTGATCGAATTCCAGGGCCGGTAAAGCTCGCCCACCGAAGTGATCACCATCCAGTAGAACGGGAACAGCAGGAAAAGCAGGAACAGCGCCATGGGGACGTAGAAGAACACCCACTTTCGCCAGATTGCGCCTTCGATCATGGCTCAGCGGACCTCCACGCGGCGAATGTAGAGAAGTTGGATGATGACGACCAGAAACAAGACTGGAAACATTGCGAGCGCGATGGCGGCGCCCTCGCTCAGCAGGCCGGTGCCGATGGCGATCTGATAGGCGTAGGTGGCGAACAGGTGCGTTGCGTTGGCTGGTCCGCCGCCCGTCATCACATAGACGATCTGGAAGTCGGCGAACGTCTGAATCACCGAGAACAGCACCACGACCATGGTCACGGGCAGCAGCAGCGGCCAGGTGATGTGCCAGAATCGCTGCCACGGCTTGGCGCCGTCGATGGCGGCGGCCTCGTTGAGTTCGGGACTGATGGTCTGCAGGCCGGCGAGCAGGCTGATGGCGAAGAACGGCACCCCGCGCCAGATGTTGACGACGATGATCGAGATCATGGCGAGGTCCGGATCGCCCAGCCAATTGATCCGACCGGTGATCAAGCCGAAATGATAGAGCAGCCAATTGAGGACGCTAAATGTCGGGTCGAACATCCACTTCCAGGCGAAAGTCGAGAGCACGGTCGGGATAATGAAAGGCAGCAGGATGAAAGCACGGGTAAAAGCCTTGCCGCGGAAATTACGGTTGAGCAGCATGGCCAGCCACAGCCCGAGCGCCAGCTTGAAGACGGTGGTCACGCCCGTATAGACGAAGGTGTTGTAAACGGAGGTGCGAAAGATCCCATCATTGAAGATCTTGTAGAAGTTAGCGAGGCCGACGAAGTCGCCGGGCATACCGACGCGCGAGCTGGTGACCGACAGCAATATCCCTCGAATGAAGGGATAGGCAATGAACATGCCGAGCAGCACGATGGTCGGCACCAGCAGCACGAACGCCAGCCAGCGCTCGTCCTCGAGCAACCGCTGTCGCCGCGGAGGGGGCGCCTCGCGGAGCGTGGTGGCGGAAACCGCGCTTATCGCCATGTTCGATCCTCGTCGGCCGGAAGATTCCCTTGCTCCGAAAAATGGGGAGGGGACGGCTTAACCTCAGACGTAGACCTTCTTGAGCTCAGTCTCTGCCCACTTCACGGCATCCTCGGCGGGCATGCCTTGGACGGCCTTTGCGTACATATCAATGATGATGTACTTGGTTACGACCTCGGCTGCCTTGCGCGTAGAGGGCCCTTGGTAGCCAGCGAAGCGCCCTGTGCGCGCCGCTTGCTTGTAGGGCAGCATGATCGGGTCGTCGCCCCACAGCTTGTGCTTTTCCCAATCCGTGGTCGGGCCGACCGAGAAGCCCTTCTGGGAGACGAACCACTTGTCGTAGACGTCCTTGGAGTGAATCCAGCCAAGGAATTTCTTCGCCGCATCCTGGTTCTTCGAATAACCCATCAGGAGGTTCGAGAACGGGACGTGATAGCTGAACTGCCCGCCGGGGCCCTTGGGCAGCGCGGCGTGCAGGATGTCGTCCTTCAGTTGCCCGCCTGCCTCCGTCTTGTAGGTATCCGGCTTGCGCAGAGCCTCGATGTAGATCGAGGCGCCATTGAGCGTGGCGCTGCACGTCCCGGACAGAAAAGCGCGGTTGTTGTTGGAATCGTCCCAGGCGAGCCCGCCTTCATCGTGGGCGTCCTTCCAGAAGGCCACCATGAACTTCACCGACTCGACCGTTGCTGGGCTGTTCAGCACAACCGTCTTGCCGTCTGCTTCGACCTCTTTGCCGCCCCAGGACCACAGGTAGGGGTAAGTGAAGGCGGGCGCATCGCCGAAGGTGTGACCCAGCGTTTGGCCGATGGGCCGTCCCTTTGCCTTCAGCTTCTTGCCGGCCTCGCGATACTCTTCCCACGTCTGGGGAAATTTTCCATCCGTGTAGCCGATCTCGGCAAACCAGGACTTTCGGTATGCGATCTGCAGGCCGACGATGCACCACGGCACTGCGATCCATTTCTTGCCGTCATTGGCGACAGCGCGGGATGTTTCGTAGAAGCCGCCCTGGCCCTTGCCGAGTTCCTCAGCGATGTCGCTGACGTCTATGACGCTCTCGCCGTAAAGTTGCCCCCAATTGTTGAGGACGCAGACGACGTCGGGGCCTGACCCCGACTGGATCGCCGAGGTGACGCGGGCCTGGATGTCGTTGGCGTTGATGGTCTCGATATTGAGCTTTATGCCGAGCGCCTTCTCGCCCTCCTTGGCGATTTCGTTGCGCAGAAGCTGATCTGACGCCGGCACGAAGTCGGTCCAGCGCAGCCAGTGTACCGTCGTGCCCTGTGCAAAAGCCGGCGGACGGCCAGTGGCCAGGATGCCGGCCATGCCGCCGACCAGCGCGGTACCGCCCTTGAGAACGTTACGTCGAGTTACTTTCGTCATGCATTCCTCCCTGGTGATGCCCTTCGGCCGGTCTGGCGCCGGCTTGGGTCCCTTTTAGTCTATCGCGCCTCTGTGGTTTCCACGCATGCGCACGTTGTCGCGTGTGCAACACGTTGTCTCGATCATTTGTTGGTGTTCCCAGCTTCCAGCGTCGGTCGCGATTCCAACGCGAAACAGGGTGAATTCTTGGCGGAGCAGCGGCGCGATGACATCGTTACGAATGGTTACGGCGATGCCATCGGCGGTTTGTATCGCGCGGCGCACGGCAGCCAGCGCATGAACCAAAGCCATACCGATCCCTCCCACGCAGCAATGCTTGCCGTCGCCGAGCGAGTTTTCCCCCGTCTTATCGAAAGCTTGGCACCAAAATGCTGGCGCGACGTCATTGTCGCCGGTCGCAGCAGGAAATCAAGTGCTAGGTTGACTTGCGCGTTTATAACTTCAGGCCTCAGGCGGTTTCCATGTCCGATGGATCGATCTGTTTGTTGAGATTGGCGTGCAGCCTGTCCTGATCGAGTTCGCCCTCCCACCACGAGACCACCACGCACGCGACACCATTGCCGCAAAGATTCGTCAGAGCGCGGCATTCGCTCATAAACCTGTCGATGCCCAGAACGATGGCCATGCCGGGGACGGCTTAACCTCAGACGTAGACCTTCGTGAGCTCAGCCTCTGCCCACTTCACGGCATCCTCGGCGGGCATGCCTTGGACGGCCTTTGCGTACATATCAATGATGATGTACTTGGTTACGACCTCGGCTGCCTTGCGCGTAGAGGG
>VAZQ01000522.1 GCA_005883115.1 Alphaproteobacteria bacterium
ATCGCGGCCATTCCGGAATAGTGCATCGCCGCGATCCCGCCACCCATGAGGACCGCGCTTACGGAAAGTCGGCTCAAGCCCGGCGCCTGCGGTTTGCTGATCGCGGCCAAGGCGATGCCGCTTGCCAGCATTCCGGGGATCATCGACAACACCGTGCCAAGCGCGTCATAGGTGATCCCGCAGGGCAGCGAGAACGCCAGCATCCCGATGAAGTGCATCGACCAAATGCCGCCGCCCATGCTGATCGCGCCCGCAGTGGCCCAGGCGTAGCGGGCGCGCCACGTCGCGGCGGCGGCGATGCGCCCAGAAATTGAAAGCGCGACGAATGCCGCAAGAATCGCGATCGCCACCGACGTGACCACCAATCCCAAATTGTAGGTGCCCGGATAGGCGGCCGCCGGGTCGAGACGGTCGAAAACCGGAAAAAAATGCCAATCCAGATTCAGCATCGCTAACCGTTCACGGCCTCCAGCTCCACTTGCGAGATGCGTGCGGATTGGAAGGCGCCCGCTGCTTCGATGAGGAGGAGCGGACTAGGAATGCCTACGATGGATTCAGTTGGAACTGCCACGGCTGAAGCGCTCTGTGCGGCCATGCCGCTCGCCCCGGCCCCTCAAGCCCGATTGCAATCCTATACCCAGAAGGCGGGTGAAGCACTAGCGCAGCGCGATGCGGCCAAGCATCATATAGCTTAACGCGAGCATTGTGCGCTGGACGCACCCGTATAGGCGCGACGTGCTTCGGCGGCGAAAGAGCTGCTGTGAGGTGGGCGATCAGGCTCCGATTGGCCTGTACGGCGGTTTTCGCTACAATATTCTCGTAACATGTCGTGGATTCCAGTCTGCAGTGTGGGACTGCATGTGAACCAGCGCAGTTCGTCAGCGAAGCCCCTTGCGAGCGCAGGCCAGCCGGTCGTCTTCGTTGTGGACGACGACGCCTCGATGCGCCAAGCGCTGGCGAGACTTTTTCAATCCGTCCAATTGCGGGTTGAAGTTTTCGCATCGCCCCAGGAATTTTTGCAGAGAGGGCGCCCGGATATGCCGAGCTGCCTCGTGCTCGACGTGCGCCTGCCTGGATTGAGCGGTCTCGACTTCCAGGCCGAGCTGATGAAAGCCGATGTCCGAATTCCGATTGTATTCATTTCGGGACATGGCGATATCCCCATGACGGTGCGGGCCATGAAGGCCGGCGCTGTCGATTTCCTCCCCAAGCCATTTCGCGATCAGGATCTTCTGGATGCCGTCACCGCCGCGATCCAGCGCGACGAGAAACGGCGTGAACAGGAGAATAGGCTCCGAGACCTGAAGGCGCATTTCTCCTCCCTTACCACCCGCGAGCGGGAAATCATGGCCTTGGTGGCGAGCGGGCTGATGAGCAAACAGATCGCAGCCCAAATCGGGCTGAGCGAGATCACCGTGAAAGTGCATCGCAGCCACATCATGAGGAAAATGGAAGCGAGGTCGGTGGCCGATCTGGTGAGGATGGCCGAAGCGCTTGGGGTGAAGACGACGAGATCCGAGCATTGAGGCAGCACCGCACCGGTCACGATACTTGCGTCCGCGTTGTCCCCTTGTTCGCCTTTTGCCGCTCGCCCCGCTTAAGCAGGGTCCAAGGCAACGCTCTGCGGTCCTAGAGCGTGCAGTTAGTTATTCACAAATTTCCGCCTTTCGAAACCTAAGTATAGTTCTCCGTTCATAGACGCCCCCCTACGTTAGGGGAGGCGACGATAACGGGGCCGGCCTTGGCCCTTGAGGAATGGTCAGGTCGCGTGGCAGAGGCCCCGGTCATCTCGATCATCGACGACGATCCCTCGGTGCGTACGGCGACGGGACGGTTGCTGAGGTCGATGGGATTTTCCGTATACGCATTCGCCTCGGCGAAAGAATTCCTGTCATCACCTCAATTGGGCGAGACGTCCTGCGTCATTGCCGACGTGGAGATGCCCGGCATGAGCGGCCTCGAGCTGCAGGAACGCTTGATCGCTCACGATCATGGCAAGCCGATCATTTTTATTACTGCCTTCCCACAGGAGCGGGCTCGCGAGCGGGCGATGAAGGCGGGAGCAGTCGATTTTCTGAGCAAGCCGTTCGACCAAGCGCGATTGCTCGAATGCGTGGAGCGGGCGCTGAGGCGGCGGCAGAACGCCGCTGGTCCGGGTGGCAGAGATTAGGGCCGTCCTAAGATGCGCGACAGGGCGAGCAAGGGCATCTCCAGTTATCCCAAGAACATGATTCACGAGGTCATGAGTTCTCCGCCAACCAGCTCGACCCCAGCACATTCCATCGAAGTGCCCTCTGAAATCCTGCGTAAGTGGCAAGAAATCGTGGATCTGCTTGCCGAAATCATGCACGTTCCCTCCGCCTCGATAATGCAGGTCGATCCTCCGCAGATCAAAGTCTTCGTCTCCAGCGCATCCAAAGGAAATCCTTGCCAGCCGGGCGCTCCCGATACGGGACCTTATTGCGCGACCGTCATGCGGACCGGTCAGCCGCTGCTTGTCCCTGACGCTCTCGAGAACGACGCATGGAAAGTGAACCCGCATGTCAGACTGGGAATGATCTCTTACCTCGGTGTTCCGATCAGTTGGCCGGATGGCCGCATCTTCGGGACGATTTGTGTTCGCGATAATAAAAGGAATGACTATAGCGAGGCTTATCTCAAGCTTCTGCTGCACTTCCGCGACGTGTTGCAGGCGGACTTGAAATCGTTCGCGAGATTGCAGGGAGAGATCGAACAACGCGAAGCGAAGATCCGACGCCTGGTCGACGCGAACATCATCGGCATCTTTGTCTGGGATGTGGAGGGGCGAATTCTCGAGGCCAACGACGCATTTCTTCGCATCATCCAGTACGATCGTGAAGATCTCGTCACCGGACGCGTGTGCTGGACGGACCTGACGCCGCCCGAATGGCGCGAGGACACCGCACAGCGTGTGGTAG
>VAZQ01000523.1:0-373 GCA_005883115.1 Alphaproteobacteria bacterium
GAGCGCGGTTGACGCTCGGATAGGCTTGACGTTGCACAGGTCTGCCGCGGTGAAGACGGCGGCCTTATGCTCGTCGGGAACGGACACATTGCGAATGCGGCCGTGCGCCAGCGTGCTTCGCACGAACGCGACTTCGCGCGCCCCGGTCAGGCGGAAATCAGCGACATACTGGCCGCGCCCGCGCAGAAACCGGTCGTCCTCTTTGCGCAGAACGGAAGCCCCGACCCCTTGGTCAGACATGCCTAAACTCTGCTTGCGGTTAGGAACGGGTATGATAGCACGATGGCGAGGTCTCCGCGACAACTCGGCATAGAAATTGCTCCGACTTGTATGGAAATTGTTCGGCGTGCGCGGTTTCGAAACCAATGAGTGC
>VAZQ01000523.1:416-2896 GCA_005883115.1 Alphaproteobacteria bacterium
GCCGGCGCCCGACCTCGCCCCTCGCCGCGGCAATAGCGGTCCCATTGTGCGCATCGCAGCTCTGCAAAAGACGTTCGGCGACATCGAGGCGATCCGCCACCTCTCGTTCGAGGTCGCCGACGGGGAGTTTCTCGGGGTGTTGGGTCCGAGCGGTTGCGGCAAAAGCACGTTGCTCATGATGATTGCCGGGCTGATCGGACCCAGCGCCGGCGAAATCCGAATCAAAGACGCGAGGGTCACAGGACCTCGGCGCGAGGTCGGCGTGGTTTTCCAGAGCCCGGTTCTGCTCCCTTGGCGCACGGTGCTGCAAAACGTGCTGTTTCCAATCGAGCTGCTGAAGCTGCCGCGGCCGCAATACCGACGACGCGCGATGGACCTGCTGCGCATGGCAAAAATCGACGACTTTGCCGCCGTGTTACCACGTCAGCTGTCGGGAGGCATGCGCCAGCGCGTCGCGATCTGCCGGGCACTTGTGCACGACCCCAGCATCCTGCTGATGGACGAGCCATTCAGCGCTTTGGACGCGATCACGCGAGACGAAATGGCGGTCGAGCTGCAACGCATTTGGCAGGTCAACCGAAAGACGGTGATCTTCGTCACCCACAGCATCCGCGAAGCGGCATTCCTCTCCGATCGCGTCGTAGTGATGGGCCGTCGCCCTGCGACTGTGATCGACGAGCTCGCAATCGATCTTCCGCGGCCGCGGGCCATTGCGGTGACCGAGGATGAGACGTTCAATCGCTTGGTTCGCCACCTCCGCAAGGCGATCGAGGCCAGCCATGCGCAATAGGATTGGCAAGCGCGCGGCCTCGATTGCCTGGCCGATCCTGGTCACGGCGCTCCTCCTTTTGGCCTGGGAGATCAGCGTTCGGACGATGGGCATCCGCAGCATCATATTGCCACCGCCGTCCGCGGTGTTCGAGGCGATGGCAGAGCGCCATGACCTCCTGCTGGCGCATCTGTGGCCTTCGCTTTATCTCACAATGCTCGGGTTTGGACTTTCCGTCGTCGGCGGCATTATCGTCGCGGTCTTGATCACGTATTCCGCCATTATCCGAAAAGGCTTCTACCCGGTGATCGTCGTCTCACAGGTCATCCCGAAAATTTCCATCGCCCCTTTGTTCATCGTGTGGTTCGGGACCGGCACCATGTCTAGTCTGCTGCTGGCGTTCCTGATCGCGTTCTTTCCCATGACAATCAACGCGGCGATGGGTTTCGAATCGGTTGACGAGGATATCCATCGTATGGCGCGCACCTTCATGGGCTCCTCTTGGCAGATTTTCTGGAAGATACGCATGCCCAATGCCCTGCCCTATATCTTCGCTGGAATGAAGATTTCCATTACGCTTGCCATCATCGGTGTCATCGTGTCGGAGTTCGTCGCGTCTCAGGAAGGCATCGGCTATCTGATCAAGCTCGCTGGCGGCCTTTTGGACACCCCGCTGATGCTGGCGGCAATCGCCTGGCTGAGCATAAGCGGGCTCGCGCTTTACGCGATCATAGCCGGCGTGGAAAGTTGGGCCGTATACTGGCAACCGCCCTCCGAAGCCGTCGGCGCCGGAGGAGGAGGATGATCCGCCGGAGCAGATCGCCTGTGCGCAAGATCAAGCCACATTGAGCCCCGCAGGCCGATCGTGAAACCCCGATCCCGATCAGTTAGCAATCCCACAGAGGAGTGACTGCAATGAAATTCCACCGCCGTTCTTTCCTGAAGGCCACCGCAGGCGCCGTCGCCTCGACGGGCTTCGGGATCGGCGCACCCGCAGTCACGCGCGCCGCAACCCCCGTCAAGATGACGTTGCCTTGGCTGCCGCTCGGGACGTTCAGCTATGCTTTCGTCGCGAGCAAGATGGGCTTTTGGGAGAAGCGCGGGCTCGAGGTAAGCATCGACCGCGGCTTCGGCTCCGGCCGGGTCTGCGTCCCGGTCGATCAGGGCCAGTATGATTTCGGCGTCCTCGATCTCGCGGTGATGATGAACTGCGCAGCGCGGGGGCTCGACCTCGTCGCCATCGCAGGCATCTGGCCGCGCTCTCCGGTCGGGATTTTTTCGCTCAAGGAATACGGCATCAGCAAGCCACGAGACCTCGAGGGTCAGACCGTCGCCTTTGACGTTGGCAGTGGCGATTTCCAACTCTGGCCGGCTTTCATCAAGGCAACGGGAATCGACGATAAGAAGGTCAACAAGGTGACTATGGACGCAGCCGCGCTGATCAAGGCCTTGGTGGAGAAGCAGGTCAAAGCGGAAGGAAATTTCTTCGGCAGTATCGCGCCGAGCCTGTGGGCGCAGGGCCTCGACATAAACAGCATGCTGTACGAGGACTACGGGGTGAAGATGTTCAGCAACGTCGTCGCCTGCAAACGCGCCACAATCGAGAGGAAGCCGGATCTGTGCGAAGCGTTCGTCGGCGGCCTGATGGAGGGACTCAAATACGTCTATTTGAATCCGGAAAAATCAGTCGCGCTCCATCTCGAGAGCGTGA
>VAZQ01000161.1 GCA_005883115.1 Alphaproteobacteria bacterium
GATGCTGCCGCCGCCGGCCTGGCGCATGGCCGGGACGACCGCCTTGCAGCAGTTCCAGATCCCTTTGACGTTGACAGCCATTGCGGCGTCCCACTCGGTCTCGGCGATGGTATCGAACCGTCCGCCCTTGAGCCCGCCGAAAAGCGCCGCGTTGTTGATGAGCGCGTCGACACGTCCGAACGCGTCAAGGGCCGTGCGCGCCATGTCCATTGCCGATGCCGCGTTCGCCACGTCGAGCTTGGCGCTGATCGCCGTTCCCTTTTCTGCTTGCACGAGCTTGAGGGTGTGCCCGCAGTCGTTGACGTCTGCGATCACCACTCGGGCGCCGAGGCCTGCGAGATAACGCGCATATTCCTGTCCGATGCCACGCGCGGCGCCGGTGATGACGATGACTTTTCCCTCAATCTTCATGCTGACCCCCATTGTCAATGCATCGGCTTGATGCCGAGCTCGTGGGCAATCGCCGTAACTTTGTCGCGTTGCTCCTCGGTTGCCCGCGCGAACTCGGCCGCGACAATATCCGCGTCAATGCCCTCGCGCCGAGCGCCGTCTTGACCGAGGGGGCACGTGAATTCTTTGCGGAGAAAGCGGAGAAGGCACTCGATACCATCAGGTTGGGTCAGGCGATCGCGCGAAATCTTAACCCGTCGGATCTGCTCGGCGCCGTTCACTGGTTGGTCTCCGATTCAAGCCAGCTGGTCACAGGGCAAACGATCGCGGTTGATGGCGGAACCGTCATGCATTGATTGTTTGGCGGCCGATGCCGCCGCGACGCGATGCTGACCGCCTCTCGATCTTCGGCAGCTCGCCTTCACGTGCGGCTTTGGGGAAATTTCGGCACGCGCTTTTCGCGCAGCGCCGCCGCGCCTTCCGGCGCTTCGTGTCCGCTGAAGCCGAGGAATTCCATGCCGAGGGAAGCATCGAAGATCGGCCCGGCTGCCCGAAGCCAATTGTTCAACGCGTACTTGGTCCAGCCGATTGCGTTGGGTGCGCCCTCGGCCAAGCGCACGGCAATCTCCATTGCCCGCTCCTGCAGTTCCTCGTCGGGCACCGCGAGCGACACGAGGCCGATACGCTCGGCTTGCGCACCGGTGAGCGTCTCGCACAGCAGCAGATGGTATTTGGCCTTGGCCATGCCGCACAGCAGCGGCCAGATGATTGCCGCATGATCGCCGGCGGCAACCCCGAGCTTGGTATGGCCGTCGATGAGGCGCGCCGATGCGCCGGCAATCGAAATGTCCGCGAGAACAGCCAATGCTAGCCCCGCACCCACTGCGGGCCCGTTGATCGCCGAGACGACTGGTTTGTTGCAGTTGATCAGGTTGTAGACCATGTCGCGCGCTTCCTTCCACACGCGAATGCGGGTATCGAAATCCGCAATCATGTCGTCGAGCAAGTCGAGATCGCCGCCGGCCGAAAACGCTTTGCCAGCACCGGTCAGCACAACCGCATTCACGTTCGGATCACTATCGATAGCGCGCCAAATTTCAGTCAGCTCGCGGTGCATCTGGCCGTCGACGGCGTTGAGCTTCTCCGGCCTGTTCATAATGACGCGCAGTACCCGTGCGTGCGGACGATCGATTTGCAGGCGCGAAAAGCGTACATAATTTTCGTCCATCGATTTCCTCCCGATCGTTACTCGATTGGCGCCCGGATTCGGGCCGTGGGATCACTATGGGACGCTTGCTGCTCGAGGGTGGACAACGCTCTTACCCCAGCCATCTTGGCGAGGTTTTTTCGATCTCCTCAACGGCATTTCTTTCTTCCGGATGCTCGCGCGCCCGCCGTCCCCGGCGTGCCGCGTCGATTGACGGACTTCGGCCGAAACCGGTACTCTTGGTTGCCGCCGGCGCGCACCAACTGGCACGGGTCATGTCCTTCATTTTGCGGATGAATTTCTGGAAAGCGGTGCTGCTCTGCGTGGCCCTCTCCGCGCCTATTTCTTTCGCCGATGCGCGCGAGTTTCGCGTTGCCGATACTCAATCAGAAGATTATCCCACCGTTCAGGCGCTCGTGTTCATGGCACGGCTCGTCGCGGAGGGCACTGGCGGACGCCACCGCATTCGCGTATTCCATTCGCGCCAACTCGGCGAAGAGAAAGAGACGATCGAACAGACGCGGGTTGGCGCGATCGATCTCAATCGCATCAATGTCGCGCCAATCGGGTCGTTAATTCCAGCGGCAAATGTGCTCGCGCTGCCGTTTCTGTTCCGCTCCTTCGAGCACCTTCACAACGCGCTCGATCACTCGATCGGCGACGAGATCCTGGCCGGCTCGCAGCGCCACGGTTTTGTCGGCTTGACTTTCTATGATTCCGGAGCGCGGTCGATCTACAACAGCCTGCGGCCGATCCGCACGCTCGCCGACATGAACGGGCTGCGAATTCGGGTACAGCAATCCGAGCTTATGGTCGCGATGATCAAGGCGCTCGGCGCCCAACCGATCGAGCTGCCTTACGGGCAGGTATCGACGGGACTCTCCACCAGATTAATCGACGGCGCGGAAAACAACTGGCCCTCCTATGTCACGACAAACCACTACAAGCTCGCCCCCTACTATACGCTGACCCAGCATACGATGGGGCCCGAGCTGCTCGTTATGTCGCCGCGCGCGTGGGAGAGCTTGTCGGCGGAAGACAAGACCGTCTTTCGGGATGCGGCGCGCAAGTCCAGCGCATACATGCGCGAGTTATGGACCGGGTTGGAGGAGCGATCGCGCGAGCAGGCGCGGGCAGCGGGAAACACGATCATCACCGATTTCGACCGCACGCCCTTCGAGCAGGCAATGAATGCGATCTATGCGGAGACCGTCACCGATCCGGGCCTGCGCCAATTGATCGAGCGGATCCGTAACATTCAATGACTGTCGACTTGATCGCGCTCAAGGAGCAACAATCGGCGGCGCGACCTGCGCGATCGCGGCGAAGCCTTGACCAGGAGACGCAGAGCGTCCTGCGGGTGCTGCCGATCAGGTGGCGCCTCTTGTTGATCGCCGCGCTCAACGTGGTTGTTGCCTCCATTCTGGCATTGCTTATCTGGAACGGTGCCAACGTTCTCAGCCGCGCTTGGGACGACGTGCGCACGGTGCGCGAATCCGACAGACTATTGGTGTTGCTGGAAAGCGAAGCTAGCCGGCTGCAAAACCTCATCCATCGTTACATCAATCAGCCGAGCCAAGAAGTCCTGACGGAGATTCTCGGACTGCACGGCGAAGTTCTGAGCACGCTGCGCAACCGCGGCGCGGTAGATCCGGTTCTATCGGGATCCACAGATGAGCTGCGCGCCGTGACTGAGCGCTTTCTTCAGGGGTTTGGCGAGGTCCGCGCGCTGCAGACGACGATCGCGCACACCTACGAGAACGACGTACTCAAGCCGGCGCGGGAAATGGCAGGCCTTTACGCGATCATCGAGGGAGCGATCGGTGCGCGCGATGCCTTGCTGCTGCCTTCGCTCGGAAAGTCGCGCGAGGCGTTCACCGCGAGTCTTGTCGCCGCCAATGCTTTTTACCTGTCGCTGGCATCGGGCGCCGCCGACGAGGCGCGCAAAAATATCACCACCGTCGAGCAAACGATCCCGGTGATGATCGACCTAGCGGAAAATAACCTGCAGCGCACAGCGCTGAGCGCGCTGGCTCAGCGGGCCGCCGCGTTCGACGACGGACTGAAGACGCTGGCCGAGCAATTTGCGATGCGAACCAACCTGCTGAAGACCGCGATCGACGACAACCAGGCTGCCATGATCTCGGTGATCAACAAGCTCTCCGCGCAGATGACGCTACGCGAGCTGCAGGCGCAGGGAAGCTTCGATCACACTCTCGCCAATATCTACCAGAACGTCGCGCTCGTGGCGGTCATCTTTCTGACTTTGATCGTCGTTATTGGGGCTCTGATCGCCCGCAGCATCATATTACCGCTGAAGGAAATCATGGCCGCCATGCACGCCGTCGTGTCGGAGAAATACGACCAAGTCATTCAAGGAACGCGGGCGCGCGACGAAATCGGCGAGATGGCGCGCGCAGTGGCGGTGTTTCGCGAAAACGCCATCGCCAAGCGCAAAGCCGAGAACGAGCTACGCGCCTCGAAGGATCGCGCGGAGAAGGCGCTCGAGGACCTGCGTGAGGCGCAGCAAAATCTCATTGCCGCGGAGAAACTCGCGGCGCTCGGCGGCCTCGTGGCGGGCGTGGCGCATGAGGTGAATAATCCGATCGGCATCAGCCTCACCGTGGCCTCAAGCTTTGCGCGCCGGTGCGACGAGTTCGCGCGGGAAGTCCAGTCAGGTCCGCTGCGGCGCTCGCGCCTCGACGAATTCCTCGAGGGCGGGCGGGATGCCGCGACTCAACTCGTCGGCAACCTGCAGCGCGCGGGCGAACTCGTGCAATCGTTCAAGCAAGTCGCAGTCGACCGCAGCCACGCGGACCGGCGGCCGTTCGATCTGCGCGAATCGACCGACCAAATCGTCGCTAGCTTGCGTCCCTTGCTCAAGAAGTCGCAGATCACTCTGACTATCGATGTGCCGGCCGGCATCAGCATGGACAGTTATCCCGGATCCTATGGGCAGGTCTTGACGAACCTGTTCCTCAACAGCGTCATTCATGCCTTTCCCGACGGGCGCGCCGGAAGCGTGATCGTCGAGGCACGGCGAGTGCGCGACGACGTCGATATCTTCGTGTCCGATGACGGAATCGGCATGACCGAGGAGATCCAGCGTCGCGCCTTCGACCCCTTCTTCACCACGCGTCGCAGCGAGGGCGGAACCGGACTTGGACTGCACATCATCTTCAATCTCGTCACGCAGCAGCTTGGCGGCCGATTGGCCTTCGAATCGCGACTGGGTTGGGGGACGCGATTTCGTATCACCCTACCCCGCGTGGCGCCCGGCGAATCGCAGCCGGCGCAGGCCGCGCAATGACGGACGAATCGGATGGCTGAGGACGACATCGTCCAACTGATCGAGGGTCCGGGCGACAAGCCGGCCGAGCAAGGTCCGCGTTGGAAGGTCGCGGTGATCGACGATGAGCCGGCCGTGCACGACGGCACGCGTTTCGCGCTGAGCGATTACCGTCTCAACGGACAAGGCCTTGAAATCCTCTCGGCTTATTCCGCGGCCGAGGGCCGCGAGCTGATGCGCCGCCATCCCGACGTCGCCGTCGTCGTGCTCGATGTCATCATGGAGACCGATACCGCCGGACTCGGCCTGGTGGAATTCATTCGCAAGGATCTCAAGAACGAGACCGTGCGCATCATCCTTCGCACCGGTCAACCGGGTCAGGCGCCGGAACGGCGTGTCATCGTCGATTACGACATCAACGACTACAAGGCGAAAACCGAGCTCACGGCCGACAAGCTGTTCACCTCATTGACGGCGGCGCTGCGCAGCTACCAGCAGCTGCAGCGCATGGTGGAAACCCGTCGGGGGCTCGAAATCATCATCGAGGCGGCATCGACGTTGTTCGATTTCAAATCGATGCAGCGTCTTGCCGAAGGCGTTCTCACGCAGATTGGATCGTTGCTGAACGTGGAGTGCGCAGGAATCCTGGTCTTGCGTGAAGCCCAAGACGCCCGCGAGACGTTTTCGGTGCTTGCGGGCTCGGGCTGCTACAGCCGTTTCATTGGCAGCGATGTTTCGCAAATCCTCGATTCCGATTTGCGACAACTCGTCGCCGAAGCGTTCGCTCGCCGCCATCACGAGTTCTCGGCCCGTCGATCCGTCCTCTACCTCACGACCATGAGCGGCCGCGAAGTCGTGGTCGTACTGGAGGCACCACGTCAACTCTCCAGTACCGATCGCACGCTAGTCGAGATCTTCTGCAGTCGACTATCCATCGCCTTCGATAACGTCATCCTGTATGAGCAACTGCAACGGGCGAACACACGGCTCGAGGAGCGCGTTGCTGCGCGCACGCAAGAACTGACGAACGCCAATCGCCGACTTACCGCCCAGTGGGCGCGGCTGCGACAGGCGAACGCATTCAAGAGCGAGATCCTCAGCACGGTCGCGCATGATCTGAAAAACCCGCTCGGGGTGATCCTCGGCCGAACCGAAATATTGAAAGAGGTAACCGCCGCGGCCGGTGCGCTCGGCGATAACGCGAAAATGCAAATCGCCTATATCCGCGACGCGGCCAACCGGCTCACCGAAATGGTCGACGATCTGGTGGCTGACGCGATGGCCGATGCCCTTGACATCACCATCCGGCGCGAGCCTGTCGACATCTCCACCCTGGTGCAGGAAGTGGCGGAGGCGAACCGGCCGCTCGCCGCGCGCAAGGAACAGACCATCACGGTCGCTGCGCCCCCCCATCACGCCGCCATGTGTGACGCCGATCGCATCCGTGAGGCGATCGACAATCTCGTAAGCAACGCCGTCAAATACAGTCCGATCGGCGGAGCCATCGACCTCTTGGTTGGGCAGGAGAACGGCGGTATACTGGTTCAGGTTAGCGACCAGGGGGCAGGCCTTTCGCCGGAGGACATTTCCCGACTGTTCGGCCGTTTCCAACGGCTTTCGGCGAAGCCGACCGCGGGCGAAACGTCGACTGGGCTCGGCCTATCGATCGTCAAGCGTATCGTCGACCTGCATAGTGGGCGGATCGCGGTCGACAGCGCCGGTCCTGGAAAGGGCGCGACGTTCAAAATGATATTGCCCGTGACATGACTCAAGCGCAGCACATCATCGTAGTGGATGACGAACAGCCGGCGCGCGAGATGGTCGGGGACTATTTGCGCATGCACGGCTTCAGCGTCAGCCTGTGCGACGGCGGTGCCAGTCTGCGCAACACCATCGCGCAGCAGATGCCGGACCTCATCGTGCTCGATCTCAACATGCCGGAAGAGGACGGCCTTTCGATCATCCGTCATCTCAAGCGCCGCACCAGCGTGCCTATCATCATGCTCACGGCAACCGCGAGCGCGATCGATCGCGTGGTCGGCCTTGAGCTCGGCGCCGACGACTACCTGGCAAAGCCCTGCGAGCTGCGCGAACTTTTGGCTCGCATCCGCTCGGTGTTGCGCCGGAGCGGCGCCGCTCTGCCAGAAGCTCGACCCGCGGCCGGTGCCTCGGCGGCGCCAGCCAGCGCGCGGGTGCGGTTTGGAACGAAATGGCTCGACCACGACGCCCGGGCGCTGCGCGATGACGACGGCAACGAGCATCCTCTCACGGCGTCGGAATATGGCCTGTTGAGGGTCTTCGCCGCCAATCCGAAGCGGGTCCTCTCGCGCGATCGCTTGCTGGAACTGGCCAATGCCCGCGATGCGGAGGCCTTCGACCGAGCCATCGACCTGCGAATCATGCGCATCCGCCGGAAAATCGAGCCCGATCCCGCCCGGCCCTCGGTCATCCGCACTGTGCGCGGCGGTGGATACTTGTTCTCCCCGACCGGTGAGGCCTCGCCACTGGACTGAGGCAAAATTGCCGCACCGGACGAAACATCGCCCGGTAGCGAATTACCTTTGTTTCGTCGTTAAGCCGGCCACGAAACAATTCACCCCACGACGAAACCATTTTTCCGCCGTGACGTAACATCGAAGCAACAGCCTTCTGCTAGTCAGGTTGGTTAAGGGCTGACTAACAGGGGATCGTTATGCAAAATCAGTATGTGCTGCGCGACTTTGCGTCGCCGCACTTGAGGGGTCCTGCGCAGGAAACGTCGGACGGGGCGCTCATTGGCCTCATTGCCGACGGCGACAAGCGGGCCATGCAAGTGCTCTATGCCCGGCATAATGTTCGGGTGTACCGGTTCATTCTCCGCCTGACGGGAAACCAGTCGCTGGCCGAGGATCTCGTGAGCGAGGTGTTCCTGGACGTCTGGCGGCAGGCCGAGGCCTTCGAATCCAAATCCCAAGTCTCAACCTGGCTGCTTGCCATCGCCCGCTACAAAGCGCTCTCGGCGCTGCGGCGCCGGACCGACGAGCACCTGGACGACCAGATGGCCGCGAATATCGAGGACACTGCCGACGATCCGGAGACTGTGGTCCACAACAAGGATCGCAGCACCATCGTGCAGAAGTGCCTGCGGCAGCTGTCGCCCGCACACCGCGAAGTCATCGACCTCGTGTACTACCACGAGAAATCGGTCGAGGAAGTCGCGCAGATCGTCGGCGTGCCCGCAGCGACCGTGAAGACCCGTATGTTCTATGCCCGGAGCAAAATGGCCGACCTCCTCAAACAGTCGGGAGTGAACGCGCTCTGATTGCGCCGTCCGCGTCCCCTCGGACGATCGCTCCCACGCTCAATGTCCATGATCAGGCTCGGCGGGCTGGCGCCTCAAAATGCCAGCCCGCTTTTATTTTGCGCGGCGTGACCGCGAGCTTAGGCGCTCAGAGCCGCCGCCAAATCAATATTCGGAACAGACCGACGGCGATGATGATCGCCAGCAGCAGACCTGCCAGCGGAAGCAGGACGACGAACGCGCCCAGTAACAGCAGGAAAAAGAGCGCCGCCAGCACCGCGACCATGACGCCCATGAGCGCAAAGCCGATTGGGCTGATCCTCGCCACATAGATGCGCTGCGCGCCATCGAATGAGGCCCCGCGCGAGCGCATGTCGCCGGGCGGAATAATTTCTGGCTCATTCGGTCGATTGCGTTGTCGTCCGTTCATATCTGCCTCGCCTGGTATTGGTCGTTGACTTATGTAGCGACGGGAACTGGCCACCACAACGGGAACGCTGCGCCGCGTCGGTCGAGTAAATACATCGCCAGTAATAGGCATAGGCAAGTTGGCCTCGAAGCACTATGCTGCATATGCCTCGCGGGCCCCCTTTTAATTCTGTTCATTCATCGACCTGCGCCAGCGGGCAGCGATAACAACGATAAGTCGTGCGGAAGGATGCTTATGGCAAGGCTCAACATCAATGGCAGTATTCGTGACGTGGAGGCCGAACCAGACACCCCGCTCTTGTGGGTCATCCGCGAGCAGGTCGGCCTTACCGGGACGAAATATGGCTGTGGCATCGCTCAATGCGGCGCCTGCTCCGTCCACATCAACGATGAAGTACAACGCTCCTGTTCAATCCGGGTCGGAGACGTCAAAGCGACGGACCGGATTGTCACCATCGAAGGACTCTCTTCCAACGGCTCGCATCCCGTGCAGAAGGCGTGGGCGGCAATCGACGTACCCCAGTGCGGCTATTGCCAGTCGGGACAGATCATGGCTGCTGCTGCATTACTCAAGCGAACGCCGAGGCCAACCAATCAAGACATCGACGAGGCGATGACCAACATCTGTCGATGTGGAACCTATCAGCGCATCCGAGCTGCCGTTCACATGGCGGCGAACGACACGTCCAGAACCTAGGGAGGCCTGCCGTGAAAAAGACGCTCCGCGGCAACGCCGCAAAGTTTTCACGCCGTACCTTCATCGTCGGCTCCGCCGCCGCCGGAGGCGGGCTAGCGCTCGGATTCAACTTGCCGTCTGGCTTTGATCCCGCTCTTGCCCAGAGCGCCGATGGCGGAGCCGAGGTCAATGCCTGGGTCTTCGTCAAGCCCGACGACACTTGCGTGATCCGCATCGCGCGCTCGGAGATGGGACAGGGGACGATCACGGGGCTTGCTCAACTGGTCGCCGAAGAGCTGGAGTGCGATTGGAAGAAAGTGCAGGTGGAACGGGTCACGCCCGGGCAAAATCTGGCTCGCAAGCGCGCCTGGGGCGAGATGTCAACCGGCGGCAGCCGCGGTATCCGTACCTCGCACGATTACGTGCGCCGCGGCGGCGCCGCGGCGCGCACGATGCTGCTGCAGGCGGCCGCCGACGAGTGGAAGGTCCCGGTTAGCGAACTCACGGTCGCCGACGGCGTCATCACGCACGCCGCGTCGGCTCGCTCGCTGAGCTATGGAAAGCTCGCGGCGGCCGCAGCCAAGGTTGAGGCACCCGACCCCAAAACGATCAGGCTCAAGGATCCGAAAGACTGGAAGATCGCCGGCAAGCCGCTGAAACGGCTTGACACTGCCGACAAGCTCGACGGCAGCAAGATTTTCGGCATCGACGTCAGGCTGCCGGGCATGCTGTGCGCCGTGATCAAGGATTGTCCGGTGTTCGGCGGGAAGGTTGCCAGCTACGATGAAGCAAAGATTGCGGGACGACCCGGCGTCCGGAAAGTGGTGAAAGTGAAGGACACCGCGGTCGCGGTCGTCGCCGATACATGGTGGCGGGCAAAAGCGGCGCTCGAAGCGCTGCCGATCCTTTGGGACGAGGGTGCGAATGCGTCCGTATCGAGCGCGACCATCGCCGAGCGGATGAAGGAAGGGCTCGCCGCCGAGGTCACCAATGGCGACCGCCGGAATGGCGATGCGCTCAAAGCGATCGAGACAGCCGCCAAAAAGGTCGAGGCGGTCTACAGCACTCCCTTCCTCGCTCACGCGACGATGGAGCCGATGAATGCCACGGTGCGCGTTTCCGCCAACAAAGCCGAGGCGTGGGTGCCGACACAGAATGCGGAAGCCTCCCTCGCCGCGCTCTCGGAGGCCTCCGGGGTACCGCTCGCCCAATGCGAGGTCTACAGGACCGACCTCGGCGGAGGCTTTGGTCGGCGCGGCGGCACGCAGGACTTCGTCCACAAAGCGGTAGCGATTGCGAAGGAGTTTCCCGGACTCCCGATCAAGCTGATCTGGAGCCGCGAGGAGGACCAGGCGCACGATTTCTATCGGCCGATGTCGCAGTGCCGGCTAGCGGCCGGACTCGACGCGAACGGCAACCTCGTCGGGCTGCACGTGCGCATATGCGGCCAATCGATCAACGCGACTTTGAATCCGGCGGGCATCGTCAACGGCAAGGACCGGCGTCAGTTGCAAGGCCTTTGGGAGGAGCCCGACAATGCGCAGCTCGGCTACACCGTGCCGAACCTGCTGATCGAATATGTCATGCGCAACACCCATGTGCCGGTCGGGCCCTGGCGCGGCGTCAACACCAACCAGAACGCCGGCAAGGATCCGCTCGACTTCCGCCGCGCGCTCATGAGCAAGCATCCGAGGCATCTCGCCGTGCTCAACGCCGCGGCAGAGAAGGCTGACTGGGGCAAGCCGCTGCCTCCCGGCGTTCATCACGGCATCGCGCAGTTCATGAATCAGGGCAGCACCTCGGCCGCGGTCGCTGAGGTCTCTGTCAGCGATCGCGGCCAAGTCAAGGTCCACCGTATGGTGGTGGCGCTCGATTGCGGGTATGTCGTCAATCCCGACCAGGTTGCCGCCCAGATCGAAGGCACGGTGGCCTATGGGCTGACCGCCACGCTGTATGGCGAGTGCAGGGTCAGAGACGGACGGATGGTGGATTTGAACTTCGACAGCTACCCGATCATGCGGCTCGCGGAGATGCCGAAGGTGGAAGCGGTGCTCGTGCCGAGCGGTGATGCCTGGGGCGGCGTCGGCGAGCCGTCGATCAGCGTCGTGGCACCCGCGGTGCTCAACGCGATCCACGCGGCAACCGGCAAACCGGTGCGCCAGCTGCCGCTGAAGAACGTCAAGCTGGTTTAGGCCAGGCGTTTGCCAGCATAACCCCCGCCCTCACCGGGGGTTATTTTCCCGCTGCACATAAGTACGGGAGGGAGCGGGATTGTCCCGCCGCCGTGCTGCGTCGTCGATTCCTCGCTACAATCGGAGCATGGCGTTCCCCCCAGCCCATCATCGTCGCGAATGGCGATAACCCGCCCTGATCGCTTCCTGCTCGCCGGCGTGATGGGCGACCCGGTGATGCATTCGCGCTCGCCCAAGCTGCACAATTATTGGCTCGCTAAGTACGGGCTTGCCGGCGCCTACGTGCCGCTGGCCATTACCGCCGGATATTTGCGCGCAGCGCTGCGGGCGCTCCCGGCGCTTGGCTTTTCCGGCTGCAACCTGACCATCCCTCATAAAGAAGCTGCGCTCGGGCTCGTCGACAAAGTCGATCCGCTCGCGCGCCGCATCGGTGCGGTGAACTGCGTCGTGGTCGCGGCGGATGGATCGCTCGAAGGACAGAACCACGATGCTTTCGGGTACATCGAGAGCGTCCGCGAGGCGCAGCCGAGCTGGCGTGCCGATCGAGGCCCCATTATCGTCATCGGCGCAGGCGGCGGCGCGCGGGCGGTGCTCGTCAGCCTGATTGATGGAGGCGCGCGCGAAATCCGCCTGGTCAATCGTACCCCGGCACGAGCCAAGTCCCTGGCGAGGGAATTGGGCGGCCCGATCATCGCACTGAATTGGAACGAACGAGAGGCCGCACTCGGAGGCGCGGCGATGCTGATCAATGCTACCAATCAAGGCATGGTAGGCGAGCCGGCGTTGGATCTTGCGCTCGATTCCTTGCCTGTGACCGCACTCGTATCCGATATCATCTATATTCCGCGCGAGACGGCGCTGCTCGCGGCCGCGCGCAAGCGAGGAAATCCGACGGTGAACGGGCTCGGCATGCTGCTGCACCAGGCGCGGCCCGCTTTCCACGCCTGGTTCGGCATCATGCCTGAGGTAACGCCGGAATTGCGCGCGACGATCGAGGCAACGACGTGAATACCTCTTCCGGCGAAGCTCACCCGGACCGACCCGATCACGATGACAAGCATGTGGCTGGCGAAGGAAAATGCATGAATCGACGTAAGGTGCTGGGCGGCGGCTTGACTCTGCTGGCTACCGCGATGGCGGCGCGGCGCGGCTTTGCCTATCCAGACCGCGTCATAAAGCTGGTCATTCCGTTCTCGCCGGGCGGAGCGACCGACGTCGTCGGCCGGCTGTGGGCGGAGAAGATGAAGGCCCGTGCTCGGGACCGTGGTGACGGAGAACCGGGGCGGCGGTGGGGGGATGACCGGCGCCGCCGAGGTGGCGCGCGCGCAGCCCGACGGCCATACCTTCCTCTTCGGCAACACTAGCACGCAGGTGCTCATTCCCGCGATCATGCCCAATCCACCCTACGATCCACTCATGGATTTTGCCGGCATCTACATTCTCTGCAATACGCCGACGTCGATCGTGGTTCACGCATCGGTTCCCGCGCGCACCCTCGCCGAACTCATCGCCTACGCAAAAGCTAATCCGGGCAAACTGTCCTATGGCTCGGCCGGCGCCGGCACGCTCACGAATCTCGCAGGCGAATTGTTCAAACAGCTGATCGGCGCACCCGACATCGTGCATATTCCATACAAGGGCGCGGCGCCCGGCATCGCCGACCTCGCCAGCGGCCACATTCCCATGATGACGCCGAACGTAGGTGGGCCGCTCATCGAGTTCCATCGCGCGGGAAAAGTGCGGATCCTCGCGGTCAACGCGCCGAGGCGCATCAAGGCGGCGCCCGATATTCCAACCGCGATCGAGGCGGGATTGCCAGGCATGGTCGCCGGCAATCTCAACGGCCTGTTTGCACCCGCCGGTCTCGCCAAGCCGATCATCAATCGCATCGCCGAGGCTACCCAGAACATAATGGCCGACGCGGATGTTCAACGAATACTGATCTCGTCAGGCTTCGAGCCGATCCTCGACTCGGGACCTGACGCGACACATCAAATCATCCGCGATGAGCTGGCACGCTGGTTGCCGATCATCAAGGCAACCGGCTTCAAGATGGAATGACATTCCCACTGTTGTCGTCGCGCCGAACTCACTTGCTTTCGGCCGTGACGAAATAGGTGATCCATGGCTCGCGTACCCCTCGTCCAAGAGCAAGACCATCCCGAGCTCGCGGACATGATCGAAAAATTTCGCGCGGGACGACGCGGCAAGCTGATCAACATCTATCGCTTGCTGCTCAACGCGCCGCCGCTCGCGGAGAGCTGGTTCAACCACTCCAACACAGTGCGATGGAAGACTATGCTTCCCGGACGATTGCGCGAGATCGTGATCATCCGCGTGGGCCATCTGACCAAGTCGCAGTACGTCCTGCGTCAACACGTGCCATCTTTGGCGGTCGCAGATGGGCTTTCGCTCGAGGAATGCGATGCGCTTTCGGACTGGCGCGCCTCAAGATTTTTCACCGCGAGCGAGCGCGCCGCGCTCTGTTATGCCGATACCATGACCCTGGAAATCGCGGTGCCGGATGCTGTCTTCGC
>VAZQ01000524.1 GCA_005883115.1 Alphaproteobacteria bacterium
TGGGCATAAGAACATCCAGCACACGGTGCGCTACACCGAATTGGCACCGGACCGCTTCAAACATTTTTGGAGGGCCTGAGGGCGCGTCGGGAGCAAGACCGCTCTCCGCAGCCCGGTTTTACAGCGCAGCAAAATGCCTTTAGCAGTTTGCTGAAAAACCTCGCCAGAGCGAAGAGGTGGTGATTCACTTTTCCTGCTGATTCGGCGGGAGGATTTGCGATGCGCGGACGGTTTTTCGATCAAGGGGGGATGTTTTCTTACATCCAGCCGGAGCGGAGGATTCCTGCGAACCATCCCCTGCGCAAGGTGCGGGAACTTGTCCGCGAGGTTTTGAAGGAGCTGAGCCCTACGTTCGGGCAGCTCTATTCACATGAAGGCCGGCCCTCGATCCCACCCGAGCAGCTCTTAAGTGCGCTGCTGTTGCAGGTGTTTTACTCGATCCGCTCCGAGCGCCAGTTGATCGAGCAGCTCGACTACAATTTGTTGTTTCGTTGGTTCGTCGGTCTGTCGCCGGACGACCCGATCTGGGATGCGACAGTCTTCACCAAGAACCGCGAACGCCTTCAAGAAGGCGATGTGCTCCAGAAGTTCATGATCAAGCTTCTCGAACACGAGAAGGTGAAGCCGCTTTTGTCGGACGAGCATTTCTCGGTTGATGGCACCCTGATCGAGGCGTGGGCCTCGCACAAAAGCTTCAAGCCGAAGCGAACCAAGAATGGCGATGATGGCTCGAACTTTCGCGGCCAGGTGCGTAAGAACGACACGCATCAAAGCACGACAGACCCCGAAGCCAAGCTCTACCGCAAGGCGGACGGGCGGGAGGCCAAGCTCTGCTACATGGGCCATGCGCTCATGGAGAACAGGAATGGCCTTGCCGTCGGCGGCACCGTGACAGAAGCGAACGGCACGGCCGAACGGCGAGCTTCGGAAGCCCTGCTCAAGAAGAAGGCCAAGGGCTCAAAGCGCATCACCGTCGGCGAGGACAAGGCTTACGACGCCAGCGACCACGTTGCGGCGCTGCGCCGCATGAGCGTCACACCGCATATTGCGCAAAACGACAGCCTCACCAAGACTGGCAAGCGGCGTAGGAGCGCGATCGATGCGCGCACGACACGCCACGTCGGCTACCAGATCTCGCAGACCTGTCGAAAGATGACCGAATGCATCTTCGGCTGGGGCAAGCAACACGGCACGATGCGCAAGACCAAGCATCGAGGTATCGCAGGCGTTGCTGCAGATTTCATGCTAAATCTCATCGCCTACAATCTCGTGCGCATTCCCAAGCTCATTACCGCGTGAGGGCGTGGTGTCTCCTAGAAGCCGTAAATCCGGCTCAAACACACACCGAAAAACCCAGCCAAACAATGAGAACGGCGCGGCTTTGGAAGGTTTTTCAGCAAACTGCTAGAGCAGATTTGGGTGAGATGAAATCAGTGCAGGCGGCGAACTCGGTCCGCTCCCTCTCCCGCTTGCGGGGGAGGGTTGGGAAGGGGGTTAGCTCGCACATGTGAGTCTTGTTGCATGCCCCCTCCCTGTCCCTCCAGCCGACGTCGGATTTATCCGACTTCGGCCAGTCAATAGGTGGCCGAACTCGGGTAAAACCCGAGTTCGGTTGCAAGCGGGGGAGGGGATGCCGTGGCACCGCCCGTGCCAAACGCTTTACTCACGCAATCTGCTCGGCTTCGCGCAGGCTCTCGATCAGCGAGGTGCGCAGCAGAAAAGCGCGCGCCAGTTTGGGATCTTCCGCGGTCCGGCGCAGCTCCTCGTGGTTGCGCTGGCGCACCGCAAAATCCTTTTCCGCCAGCAGGCGCTTGTTGCGGATGGTCTGCGCCTGCGTGTGTGTTAGCGCGACGTGGCGGCGCTGGCGCTCGTAACGGTCGAGCACCTCTTCGCCTGCTTCCAGGCGCAAAATCTTGGTGAGCTTGTCCGCCAGATTGAACGCGTCGTGAACGCCGCTGTTCATGCCCATCGCCCCGATCGGGCTGTTCACATGTGCGCTGTCGCCGGCGAGGATCGCCCGGCCGACGCGGAATTTTTTTGCCACCCGCTGGTGCACGACATAGAGGTTGCTGGCGACGATGTCGAACGGCTTTCCCGTCGGCAAGAATTTTTGCAGCCGCGCCTGCAGCGCCTCGGGACGCATGAGCGCGGCTTCTTCCTCGGCGCCGGCGGGAAAGTGAATGCGCCAGCGGTCGGGCGGACCTTTCCAGTGAAACAGGTTCGACCATTCGTCCGGATCGGAGATGTAGTTGCGTTCGGTATATCCGTATTTGCGGAAGTCGAACGCCACTTCGACATTCAAGGTGCGATCCGGATACGTAAACCCTTCGAAGTCGATATCGAGCTCTTTGCGCACGATGCTGCGCGCGCCCTCGGCGCTGACGAGATAGACGCCGCGTACGGATTCGGAGTCACCCGACGCATTGGTGATCCGCGCTGTCACGCCGTCGCTGTCCTGTGCGAATCCCGTAAAGGTGCTCGCGAGGCGCAGCTCGATGTTGGGATGCGCCTTCGCCAGCTTGAGCGCCTCCTCGACGATCTTGATGCGCTCGCATTGCAGCACGTAGGGAAAGCGCGTGTCGTCCTTGAGATGGGCGTGGTCGAACTCGGCGATCAGCCGGTGCTCGCGGCGGTCCCAGTAATGAACGAGCGGCGCGATGATGCCGCGCGGCTCGAGCTTCGCGTAAAGTCCGATCCGCTCGTAAAGCTCGAGCGTCGCCGGATGGTTGGTTCCCGCGCGCGGGAGCTGCTCGAGGAAATTATCCTCGCCCAGCGCCTCGATCGTGCACACCTCGACGCCCGCTTGCGCCAAAGCGAGCGACAGACAAAGCCCCACCGGTCCCGCGCCGACGACGATCACCCGCTCCGATTCTTTCTGCATCATTACTAGCGCGTGTTCAGGTGAAATGAGTCAGCGCGTGCGGCGAAGTCGCTGTGCTCTCTCCCCCTTGTGGGCGCCCGGCTGCGTGTCCCGGGCGCAGCGCAGCACGAGCGAAAGCGAAGTGGTGCGCTGCAGACCCGGGACCGTTACGGCATAGCGCGTCGAAGACGCGCGTGAACGCG
>VAZQ01000525.1 GCA_005883115.1 Alphaproteobacteria bacterium
CGGTCGAGGTGCGCGGAAGCTCGGTGAACACGACGAAGCGCGGGCATTTATAGCTCGCGAGATTCTTGCGGCACCAGGCGATGAGGTCCTCCTGCGTCGTCTTCTGTCCGGGCTTAAGCTCGATGAAGGCGCAGGGTGTCTCGCCCCATTTGTCGTCGGGCTTTGCCACTACGGCAGCGGCGCCGACCGCCGGGTGCTTGTAGAGCGCATCTTCCACCTCGATGGAGGAAATATTTTCGCCGCCGGAGATGATAATGTCTTTGGAGCGGTCCTTGAGCTGGATGTAGCCGTCGGCATGCATCACCCCGAGGTCGCCGGAGTGGAACCAGCCGCCCGCAAAAGCTTTCTCGGTGGCCGACTTGTTCTTGAGATAACCCTTCATTACCACGTTGCCACGGAACATGACCTCGCCCATGCTCTCGCCATCCCACGGGACGGGCTTGAGCGTTTCGGGATCGCGGACGTCGAGTCCCTCGAGTGGCACGTAGCGCACGCCCTGGCGCGCCTTCTTGGCGGCCTGCTCGGCGGGCGAGAGCGCATCCCAGGCGGCGCGCCATTCGTTCACGGCGGCGGGACCATAGGTCTCCGTCAGCCCATAAAGGTGGGTGACGTTGAATCCGGCGGCCTTCATCGCCGCCAGCACCGCTTCCGGTGGCGGCGCCGCCGCGGTGAAGAACTCCACAACATGCGGCAGCGGTTTCTTCTCTTCCGCGGGCGCATTGAGCAGCGTCGCCATTACGATCGGTGCGCCACACAGATGCGTAACCTTGTGCCGGGCAATGGCGTCGTACATCGCCGGCGCACGCACCTGGCGCAGGCACACATGCGTGCCAGCGACCACCGAGAGAGTCCAGGGGAAGCACCAGCCGTTACAGTGGAACATCGGCAGTGTCCAGAGATAGACGCAGTGCCTGCCCATGCCGCCGGTGAGCACATTGCCGATCGCGAGCAGATAAGCGCCGCGATGATGATAGACGACGCCCTTGGGATCGCCGGTGGTGCCAGAGGTATAATTGAGCGAAATCGCATCCCATTCGCTGTCGGGCATTTTCCAAGCAAAGTCGGGATCGCCGGCGGCGATGAAATCCTCATACTCGATTGAGCCCACGCTCTCGCCGGCGCCGGTAAATTCGGGATCTTCATAGTCGATAACCAGCGGCTTGACCTTGGCGAGCGCGAGCGCCTCTTTCGCGAGCTTCGAGAACTCGCGATCGGTGAGCAACACCTTGGCGTCGGCGTGGTCGAGCTGGAAAGCCACGGTGGCGGCATCAAGCCGTGTGTTGATAGTGTTGAGCACCGCGCCGGCCATTGGCACACCGTAGTGACATTCGAGCATTGCTGGGGTGTTCGCGAGCAGCGCCGACACCGTATCCCCGCGCTCGATCCCGCGTCTCGCCAGCGCAGACGCCAGCCGGCGCGCGCGCGCGTAGAACTCGGCGTAGCTTCGGCGCAAGGCGCCGTGATTGATCGCGGTGTGGTCGGGGAAGATCGCGGCCGAGCGCTCGAGGAACGACAGGGGGGTGAGCGGCTGGAAATTCGCCGGGTTGCGGTCGAGATCGATGTCGTAAGGCGTGAGCGTCACGGCGTAATCATTCGTTTGCTGATCGTATCATTTCAATGGGCCAGTCTCCTTGTCAAATCGCCGCGTGAATGGCGCTGCCGCGGCGGCTAGCATTGCCGCATGGTATCCGGGCGCGGCCGACGCGACTTGCAAACTCCCCGGGCGCGCTCACAATGGCTCTTACGCGGGACAGGACGAGGGACTACGCGGGACAGGACGAGGGACCAAAAAACGGTTCGAGATAGGGAGCAGCGTCATGGATGCGCGAGCAAGCCGCTACCAGGAGCTCTATGCGCGCTGGCAGCGCGACCCGCAGGCTTTTTGGAGCGAAGCGGCGGCCGACATCGACTGGATCGAGTGGCCCAAGCAGGTGTTCGATCCCAAGGCCGGCGTGTACGGCCGCTGGTTCACGGACGGCGTCTGCAACACCTGCTGGAACGCGGTCGACCGCCACGTTCTCGCCGGGCGCGGCGAGCAGGCCGCGATCATCTACGATTCTCCGCTCGCTGGGCAAAAGCTCACGATCACCTATCACCGCCTGCAGGTCGAGACGCAGGTTCTCGCTGCCATCCTGCGCAATTTCGGGGTCGCTAAAGGTGATCGCGTCGTTCTCTACATGCCAATGGTGCCAGAGGCGGTGATCGGCATGCTCGCGTGCGCGCGCATTGGCGCGGTGCACTCAGTGGTATTCGGAGGCTTCGCCGCGAAAGAGCTCGCGACCCGGATCGACGATGCCAAGCCGAAAGTCATGCTCTCCGCGAGTTGCGGACTCGAGGTGGGTCGGATTGTGAACTACAAGCCGCTGCTCGACGAGGCGATCCGCGTCGCAGGACACAAGCCCGAGGCCTGTCTCATCCTTCAGCGCCCGCAGGAGGACGCCGCTCTCGTCCCACGGCGCGACCATGACTGGGCCAAGCTGCGCGACGAGGCGATCGTTTTTGCGCGCTCGGTCTACGATTGCGTGCCGGTTGCGGCGACTGATCCGCTCTACATCCTCTACACCTCGGGCACGACCGGAATACCCAAAGGCGTGGTGCGCGACAACGGCGGCCACATGGTCGCGCTGAAATGGTCCATGCAGAACTTCTACGGCGTCAACCCGGGTGAGGTCTACTGGGCCGCGTCCGACGTCGGCTGGGTGGTCGGCCACAGCTACATCGTCTATGCGCCGCTGCTGCATGGCTGCACCTCCATCCTCTACGAAGGCAAGCCGGTGGGCACGCCTGATGCCGGCGCGTTTTGGCGCGTCATCGCCGAGCATAGCTGCGTTGCCTTGTTCACGGCGCCGACGGCGTTCCGCGCGATCAAGAAGGAAGATCCGCAGGGCAAGTTCCTCGCGCAGCACGATCTCGGGAAGTTCCGTACCTTGTTTCTTGCCGGCGAACGCGCCGATCCCGATACT
>VAZQ01000162.1 GCA_005883115.1 Alphaproteobacteria bacterium
TGCACTATGAGGAACATGCATACAGTGCAAGGTGACCGGTCCAACTGACCGACCCCCGACCTACAAAAGCAAAGTGCGCGGGTTCCCCCCGCAAAACCGCGCATCGATGCAACTTTCTCTTCGTGCAAGGGTTTCGTTTTCGCATCAAAACCTCGCATCAAAAACCGCATTCGCCCTGGAAAATTCGCGGGAACTTTTCACGCATCCATGTTTCGCCATCTCCCGCCCGAGCGCCGGCGAGAGCGCGGACTTCATCGGTTCTCCGCTTCCGCGGGAAGAGCGAAAGCAGCGCCTATGAAAACAGAAGAGAAGCGGGAACTGCGGACGCCAGAGCGCGTTTCCCGAAGGAGAGAACCAGGTCGCGATCATGGAGGATGACATGAGCGCCACCGGCCTCGACGTGTTCGACAAGACGTTGCAGACCACCAACATCTGGCTCGACGAGATCATGGGAAAACTCGGGCCCGACCGACGGGTAGCCTGGCATGTTCTGAGCGCCGTCCTGCACGCGTTGCGGGACCGCCTCCAGACCGGACTGGCGGTCCATCTCGGTGCGCAATTGCCGCTGTTGGTCCGGGGGCTCTACTACGACCAGTGGCATCCCGGCGAGCAAACGCTCAAAGAACGCTCGGCGGAACAGTTCCTGGACCATGTCTCGGGACGGCTGCGAGATATACGCCCGGTGAACGTGCTCGACGCCTCGCAGGTTACGCTCCAGGTGCTCAACCACCACCTCGATCCGCACCAGGTCGAGAAGGTCCGGCAGACGTTGCCGGAGAGCATCCGCGCTCTATGGCCGACAGGGGCAGAGGGACGACGCTTCGAACCTGCCGCTTGAGGCGGCTTGCCCGCTAAGAATAGTTCGGTGCCGCAAAACGGTGCGGCAATTCTCAACGGCTTTCAAAACTCGTGAGGAGACATGCCATGCAAGTCAATGAAGCAATGACCAGCGACGTTAAGATCGCCAACCCCAATCAGACGATCCGCGATGCCGCGCGACTCATGGCGCAGATCGACGTCGGGGTGCTGCCGGTCGGAGAGAACGACAGACTGGTCGGCATGATCACTGATCGTGACATCGCCATCCGCGCTGTCGGCGCCGACAAGGGCCCGCAGACGCCGATCCGCGAGGCGATGAGCAAAGAGGTGCTGTATTGCTTCGAGGACGATGACCTCGACGATGTCGTGCAGAACATGGCCGACATTAAGCTGCGCCGCTTGCCGGTGCTCGATCGCGACAAGCGCCTCGTGGGTATCCTGTCGCTCGGCGACATCGCGCTCACCGAGGGCGCGGGCAGCGCCGGGAGCGCGCTGTGCGGCATTTCCGAGCCTGGCGGCGAGCACTCGCAGTCCATGGACGGCGGACGCGGCATGCGCGGGACTTGATCCGCAGCACCGAGGAACCGAGCACGCCACTGCTCCAACAAGCCGCCGGCGCAGCACAAGGGCGGAGAACGCGGCTGGTTAACCAACGAACTGGCGGCAAGACCTGCCGCCCTTATTTTTGGCGCTTCTTCCGCATCGGCCCCATTCGCGCGGAGGGTTCACTTCGAGAATGCCTCTTCGATCGCCGCCTTGACCCCGATAAGGGCCTCGGGGGTGTCCACGTCGACGAGCGCCGCCTTGCCCTCGAGCGGCACCTCGACCGCAGCCTCACTGTAGCGGCCGATGAAATGGCGCGCGCCCACGTCGCCCTCGATCGCCATTAGATCGGGAAAGAACCGCCGCGACCACAGCACCGGATTGCCGCGCCGCCCCTCGGCGGTCGGCATCACAATGAGCGCGCCGCGGTCCGGATCGAAGGCCGCGATCAGCCGGTTGAGCAGACTTGCGTCAACTTGGGGCATATCGGCTAAGCAGACGATGGCGCCATCCGCTTCCGCCGGCACCGCCGCGATACCAGCTTTGAGCGAGGTGCCAAGCCCCTGTGCAAAATCCGGATTGTGGACGAATTGCACGGGCAGACCGGCGAGCGCCTTCTCGACCTCGCCGCGCTCGTGCCCCACCACGACGATCACCGGCTTAGCGTGCGAAGCCACTGCCTCGTCAACCACGATACGCACTAGCGGACGCCCGCGAATTTCGGCGAGGAGCTTGTTCGGTCCGCCCATGCGCGTCGAGCGGCCGGCGGCCAGCACGACCGCGGCAATGCGCCGTCCCGCAACCGCCGGCGGCTCGGCGCGAGGCTGCGGCCGCGTGACGAACTCCATTAAGAGTCCGCCGACGCCCATCCCGGTGATTGCCGCGCGTGGAACGTCGAGACCGGCGAGCAAGCGCATGAGCACCCAGTCAAAACCATTTTCCTTCGGCGAGCGCGCGCAGCCCGGCGCGCATCAGCAGGAGATTGCCGGGATCAACCGGCATGCCGAAATGCTCGATGCGCCCGCCGATCGCCTCAACCGCGGCGGGGATCACATCACGCCGGTCGGCGATGGCAGAGGCTCCGAACACGATGACGAGTTCAGCGCCCGCGCCGAGCACCTCCTCCATGGCGCGGGCGAGTGCGCGCTGCTCGTGCGGTACCCGCCGTTCGGCGACGATCGTGGCCGCGGCTGGCGCCAGGCGTTCCTGCGTCACTTTCAAGGTCTTGTCGATCACCTTGCTGGCGAGTCCCGGCAACACGGTCGAAACCACACCGATCTTGCGAATGCGATAAGGGGCAATGCGCACCAGCGGGCGCGCCGCCTTGGCGACGGCAAGCGCCGCATCGCGCGCCTTCTCAGCCACGGCGAACGGGATGATCTTCACGGTGGCGATCATCTCGCCCGCGACCACCGGCTTATAGGCCGCAAGCGTCGCGAACGTGATCGACTCGTCGACCTGGTTGAGGCGGTCGACCGCACCCTTATCCACGACCAGCACGCCAGCGGTCTCGGCGAAGAGATTCGCGCGGCCGGTGAAGGCTCGTTCGACGTGCACTCCCTCCCCTGCTACCGCCGCCGCGATCTCGGCCGCAGCTGCGTCCTCAGGGACATCCCCCGGCTCGGTGCGCGCTACTACGATCGCTTCGATGCCGGCGGCCTTGAGCGCGGCGATCTCGTCCTTGCCGATCAACGTGCCCTTTTTCAACACGAGGCCGCCCTGGCGGATCGAATGCACCGCAACGCCACCCTCCGCCTTCGCCACTGGCACCGCGCCGAACTTCATGAGCTCTTCTCCGGTGACTGGCGCAGCTCGGCTGTAATCTCGCCCATGATGGCAACGGCGATCTCCGAGGGCGACACCGCGCCGATCGCAAGCCCAATCGGCGCATGGATGCGCGCGAGGGTGCCATCGGACAGACCTTGCGCTTTGAGCCGCTCGATGCGTCGCGCATGCGTTTTCTTCGATCCGAGCGCGCCGATATAGAAGCAGTCGCGCGCAAGCGCATGGGTAAGCGCAGGGTCGTCGATCTTGGGATCGTGCGTGAGCGCGACGAACGCGGTATAGCGATCAATGCCGAGCGGCGGCAATGCGATGTCCGGCCATTCGGCGATCACCTTCACGTCGGGGAAACGCTCGATCGAGGCAAACGCGGTCCGCGGATCGACAATGGTCACGTCATACCCCAGAAGGCGCGCGATGGGCGCGAGCGCCTGGCTGATGTGCACGGCGCCGGTGATGACGAGCTGCGGCGGGGGAACGTGCACGGTCAAAAAAGCTTTGCCCGCCGGCATCTCCACCATGCCGCTCTTGCCACGGCGAATATGTTTCTCGATTTCCTCTTTGAGCGGATCGCGCGCCACTTCCGCGGCCTTGACCAGGCGCTGCTTGCCGGTCGCCACGTCGGTGACGACCACTGCAGCACGGCGCGCCGCACGCTCGGCGTTCAGGGTTTTGAGTATCTCGAGTTTCATGGCAACTCACTGCGAGCAGCAATTGCAAAGGCGGCGGTAGTGTCGCTACTCCCACTCGGTAATCGTTTCGTGTCCCGCCCTACTCGACCTTCTCCACGTAAACCCGCATCGTGCCGCCGCAGGAGAGTCCGACTTTCCAGGCGGTCTCGTCGGCGACGCCGAATTCCAGCGTTTTTGGCTTGCCGCTCTCGATCACATCAAGCGCCTCGGTCACCACCGCGCCCTCCACGCAACCACCCGACACGCTGCCGAGGAAATTGCCCTCGTCATCGATCACCAGATTCGAGCCGACCGGCCGCGGAGCCGAGCCCCAGGTCTCCACCACGGTCGCGAGCGCAACGCGGCGTCCTTTCGCCCGCCATTCCTCGGCTGCCCGCAGGATATCTTCATCGCGCGCCAACATCTGCACCTCCTTCGTCCCAGTCCTCGCACTTATTAGATGGATGGCCGGGTCACATCCGGCAATGATCATCACGCGACCTTGTCCAACCACGCCTTGGGATCGCCGCTGCGGCTCCCAGTCGGCGAGAGCGCGCGCACTAGCTCCGCCATCGAGTCGAGATTGTGGATCGGCCGCAGTTCGTCGACGTGCGGCACCATGGCGCGAATGCCCTTGGCCTTGGCTTCGAATCCGGAGAACCGCAGCAGCGGATTGAGCCAAATCAAGCGTCGGCAGGAGCGATGCAACCTGTCGATTTCGAAAGCCAGCCGGTCGTCGGGATCGCGCTCGAGCCCATCGGTGATAAGCAATACGATCGCACCCTCAGTGAGCACCCGGCGCGCCCACAGCTTGTTGAACGCGCGCAGCGAGGTTGCAATGCGAGTGCCGCCCGACCAGTCGGCGACGTTCGCAGCGACGGCGGCGAGCGCCTCGTCGGGATCCTTGGCCTTGAGCGCGCGCGTGACGTTGGTCAGCCGGGTACCGAACAGGAAGGTGTGGACACGTTTGCGGGCATCCGTCACCGCGTGCAGAAAGTGCAGGAACAACCGGGTGTACTGGCTCATCGAGCCGGAAATGTCGAGCAGCGCCACAATGGGCGGCGACTTCGAGCGGGGCCCGAGATATTTCAGGTCGATCACCGCGCCGCCGGCTTTCAGGCTCGCGCGCAGCGTGCGGCGGATATCGACCAGATGACCGTGACGATGAGGCGCCAGACGCCGTGTCTTCACTTGGTCAAGCGACAGCACCAGGCGCTTGATCGCATCCTTGGCGGCAGTAACCTCCGCCGCCGTCATTTGTGCGAAATCTTTCTTTTGCAGCACCTCGCGGTCAGAGACTGTGAGACGCGCGTCGGCCTCGAGCTCCGGCGGTTTGTGCTCGGCCTCTCCGACATTTGAGAGTAGCGCCTCCTGGATGCGCTGGGCGCCGGGCGGGGCTTTTTCCTCCTCGCGTCCCGGCGCTTGCGGCAACATCGCAGCGAGCAGCTTGTCAAGCATGCCGCGCCGACGGAAGAATATGCGAAACGCCTGATCGAAGATGAGAGAATGCTCGTGGCGTTTGACCAAAACCGCGTGCAGCGTCCAATAGAAATCTTCACGCGTGCCGACGCCCGCCGCCTCGACGGCGGCGAGCGCGTCCATCACCGCACCGGGGCCTACCGGAATGCCGGCCGCGCGCAGCGCGCGCGCGAAGTGGACGATGTTTTCGGCGAGATGCCCGGCGCCGCGCTCCACGCGAGCGCGCGCGGCGTCAGAGCCGCGCGCGTGGCCAGGCGCGTGAGGCGGCTGATGGGCAGATGTGATGAACGGATTCATGACGTTCTCGCCTGCAGGCCTAACGATGTCACTCCGCGGCGCGCAGATCCGCCCGCATCTCGTCGATAAGCTCCTTGACCTTGCCGCCTTCGATCCGGGCGATGTCGTCCTGATATTTGAGCAACACGCCGAGCGTGTCGGAGGCGGTCAAGGGATCGAGCGCTGCCACGTCGAGCTCGGCAAGCGCAGCCGCCCAGTCGAGCGTCTCGGCAACGCCTGGTGACTTGAAAAGATCCTGCTTGCGCAGCGCCTGTACGAAATGCACGACCTGCTCGGATAAGGTCTTGCCGATGCCCGGCACTTTGGCGCGCACGATCTTCAATTCGCGCTCCGCCGCCGGATAGCCGACCCAGTGGTAGAGACAGCGGCGCTTGAGCGCATCGTGAATTTCCCGCGTACGATTCGACGTGATCACCACGATTGGCGGGTGCACGGCCTTTACCGTGCCGAGCTCCGGGATCGTGACTTGGAAGTCGGCGAGCACCTCGAGAAGAAACGCTTCGAACGCCTCATCGGCGCGGTCCAGTTCGTCGATCAGCAGCACCGGCGCGCCGGCAGGATCCGGCTCGAGCGCCTGAAGGAGCGGCCGCTTGATCAAAAATCGCTCGGAGAAGACGTCGTGCTCGAGCCGCTCGCGGTCGTGCGCCCCTTCAGCCTCGGCGACGCGGATTGCGATCATCTGCGCGGCATAGTTCCACTCGTAGACCGCGGCCGAGACGTCGAGACCCTCGTAGCATTGCAGGCGGATGAGGCGGCGGCCAAGCGTCGTCGAGAGCACCTTGGCGATCTCGGTTTTGCCGACCCCGGCCTCGCCTTCGAGAAACAAGGGCCTGCCCATCTTCAACGCGAGAAACAGCACCGTCGCCAGCGAGCGGTCGGCGAGATAATCGGCCGCTGCCAACAGATCCAGAGTGGCATCGATTGAGTCGGGCAGCGAACGCGGCGTCGGCGTCATGATGCCGAGCTTATAGCCCGCCGCTGATGGGGTTGTCTTGCGAAGAACGCAGATCAGGAATCGCCTGATCCCTGGGGCCTCACGCTGCTGCCGCGACCGCCCGCCGCGCCAACACCCCGACGAGGTGCGCCCGGTATTCCGCGCTGCCGTGGATGTCGCTCGCCATGCCATCCGCCGGCACGGTTAAACCTTCGATTGACTTCGGACCGAAGCGCTTCTTGAGCGCCTCCTCGAACGTGGTCACGCGAAATACGCCGTTCGCGCCCGCGCCGGTGACGACCACGCGGATCTCGGAGCTGCGTTTCGACACGAATACGCCGACTAAGGCGTAGCGGGACGCCGGATTAGGAAATTTCACATAGGCCGCCTTGTTGACCTTAGGGAACTGCACCTTGGTGATGATCTCGTCATCCTCGAGCGCGGTCTCGAACAGCCCCTTGAAGAATTCGTCGGCATGAATGCGCCGCTTGTTGGTGATGATGGTGGCGCCGAGGCCGAGCACGGCCGCCGGATAATCGGCATTGGGATCGTTGTTGGCGATTGAGCCGCCAATGGTGCCGCGATGTCGCACGGCCGGATCCCCGATCTTGCCTGCGAGCCCCGCCAACGCCGGAATGCTTTCCTTCATGATGGGCGAAGTTTCGACCTCGACATGGGTGGTCATCGCACCGACGACGAGCGAGCGCCCTTTCATCTCGATGCCACTCAAGCCTTCGACTTTCGACAGGTCGACAAGATGCTTCGGCCCCGCCAAGCGCAACTTCATCGTCGGAATCAAAGTGTGGCCGCCGGCGAGCAGCTTGGCCTCTTCCTGCTTGGTCAAGAGACTCGCGGCCTGCCGCACCGTCGCCGGCCGGTGTTGGGTGAATGCATACATTGCGCGCGCTCCTATGCCGCTGTGCGTCTGTCGTTGGCTTTCTGCAATGCCCGCCACACCGCCTGGGGCGTTGCCGGCATCGGCAGATCTTCGGTACCAATGGCGTCCGTAATGGCGTTGATGACCGCAACCGGCGCGGCGATGGCGCCGGCTTCACCGCAACCCTTGATGCCGAGCGGGTTCGACGGCGCCGCCGTCTTTGTCATCTCGACTTTCAGCGCGGGCAGATCCTGCGCCCGCGGCATGCAGTAATCCATCAGCGAACCGGTGACGAGCTGGCCGTCCTTGTCGTAGATGGCGCCCTCAAGCAATGCCTGGCCCACTCCCTGTGCGATGCCGCCATGCACCTGGCCCTCCACGATCATCGGATTGACCACAGTGCCGAAATCGTCGACCGCGGTCCAAGCCACGATCTCGCTTTCGCCGGTCTGCGGATCGACCTCAACCTCGCAGATGTGACAGCCAGCCGGAAAAGTGAAGTTGGTCGGATCGTAGAACGCGCCTTCCTTCAACCCGGGCTCCAGCTCCTGGCCGGCAAATTTATGCGCGATATAGGCGTTGAGCGCGACTTCGCCCCATGCCGCCGACTTGTCTGTCCCTGCCACAGTGAATTTGCCATCCTCAAACACGATGTCGCCTTCGGCTGCCTCAAGCATGTGCGCGGCGACCTTCTTCGCTTTCGCCTCGATCTTGTCGAGCGCCTTGACGATCGCGGAGATGCCGACCGCGCCCGAGCGCGAGCCGTACGTGCCCATGCCGAATTGCACCTTGTCGGTATCTCCGTGCACGACGCTGACGTTCTCGAGCGGAATGCCGAGCCGTTCGGAGACAACCTGCGCGAAGGTCGTCTCGTGCCCCTGCCCGTGCTGGTGACAGCCGGTGAGGACTTCGACCGTGCCGGTCGGATTGACCCGCACCTCCGCCGACTCCCACAGCCCGACCCCACAACCGAGCGAGCCGACCGCTTGGCTCGGCGCGATACCGCAGGCCTCGATATAGGTCGAGAATCCAATGCCGCGCAGCTTGTCATGGCGAACCGATTCGCGTTTGCGCTTGGCCAAGCCGGCATAGTCAGCAAGCTCCAAGGCCTTTTTGAGCGAGGCGTGGTAATCGCCGGCGTCATAGATCATGATCACCGGTGTCTGATGCGGGAACGTCTTGATGAAATTCTTCTGGCGCAGATCGGCCGGATCCACGCCCATCTGCCGCCCCCCGACCTCGATTAGCCGCTCGACCACGAAGGTCGCCTCCGGGCGGCCAGCACCGCGATAGGCGTCGACGGGCACCGTATTGGTATAGACCGCGTCCACCTCGCAGTAGATCGCCGGGATTTCGTACTGGCCCGACAGCAGCGTGCCATAGAGATACGTCGGCACCGAGGAGGAGAACGTCGACATATAGGCACCGAGATTGGCGACGGTCTTGACACGCAGGCCCGTGACCTTGCCATCCGGGTCGAACGCCATCTCCGCGTGAGTGACATGGTCGCGCCCGTGCGCGTCGGTGAGGAACGCCTCTGAACGCTCCGCGACCCATTTTATGGGCCGACCGATTTTGCGCGCGGCCCACAGGCAGACGACTTCTTCGGGATAAATGAAAATTTTGGAGCCGAAGCCGCCGCCCACGTCGGGCGCGATGACCCGCAGCTTGTGCTCCGGTGCGAGGCCCACGAATGCCGACATCACCAGGCGCGCGACATGCGGGTTCTGGGTCGTGTTCCAGAGCGTCAGGCTCTCAGAGCCGGCGTCGTATTCGCCGATCGCCGCCCGCGGTTCGATCGCGTTCGGCACGAGGCGATTGTTGATGAAATCGAGCTTGGTGACGTGTCTCGCCGTCTTGAATGCCGCCTCGACAGCCTTGGCATCACCGAGATGCCATTGGTAGATAGTGTTGCGCGGGGCGACCTCATGAATTTGCGGCGCGCCTTGGTCTTGTGCCTTCGCCGGATCGCACAATGCCGGCAGGAGGTCATAATCGACCTTGACCTTCTCCGCGGCATCTTTCGCCTGAGGGAGCGTCTCGGCGACGACCACAGCAACGGGATCGCCCACATAGTTCGCCTTGCCGTGCGCGATCGCCGGGTGTGGCGCCATTTTCATCTGCGAGCCGTCCTTGGACGTGATCATCCAGCCGCAAATGAGATTGCCGATCTTATCAGCGGCAAGGTCTGCGCCGGTGAGCACCGCGAGCACGCCTGGCATCGCCGCGGCAGCCTCGCTGTCGATGTTCTTGATCTTGGCGTGGGCATGCGGCGAGCGCAGGAAGTAGGCGTGGCACTGGCCGGGACGGCTCACGTCATCCGTATAGTGGCCCTTGCCGGTGACGAAGCGCTGATCCTCTTTGCGGCGAACCGCCGCGCCGATTCCGGTCGCGCTCATGGTGATCTCCTGACGCTTTCCCTCCGCTAGGACTGGACCTGCACGTGCCCTTTCATGGCCTTGGCGCCGGCGGCAATGGCCTTGACGATGTTGTGGTAGCCCGTACAGCGGCAGAGATTACCTTCCAGCTCGTGGCGAATGGTGGGGTCGTCGAGTTCGTGACCTTTGCGATTGACCATGTCGATCGCGGTCATGATCATGCCTGGCGTGCAATAGCCGCATTGCAGCCCGTGATGTTCGCGGAACGCCTCCTGCATCGGGTGGAGCGGCCCGTTCGGCTCCGCCAGGCCCTCGATGGTGGTGATGTTCGCCCCCTCGATCTGCCAGACGAACACCGTGCAGGATTTGATCGCCTTGCCGTTCACGTGCACCACGCAGGCGCCGCACTGGGACGTATCGCAGCCCACATGCGTGCCCGTCAGCCGCAAATTCTCGCGCAGGAATTGCACCAGAAGCGTGCGCGGATCGACGTCACCGGTGACGGCTTTGCCGTTCACCGTCAGTGCGACGGCGGTCATGGCTCTCCTCCTCGAAATTCGACCAAGGGCCTCGTTTTCGCACCGGCCGGGGGGACCGGCGGCGGATCGGGGCAAGATCGGGGCGATCTTGCCCCGGGATGCGCATTGGAACAAGTCGAGTCTGAACCTGTGGCGCACCGCCGGTCAAGGGCGACCGGCGGACGCATGTGCAGCTATTAAATCAGGATCATCCCGGTTGCGTTACCGCCGCAGCGAATTTGACGAAGAAGTCGTCGGCGGTCTTCTTCGCCGCGCTGTTGATCAGACGCTGCCCGAGCTGGGCGAGCTTGCCACCGATCTGCGCCTCCACGTCGTAGGTGAGGAGCGTGCCGCCGTCCTTGTCGCTGAGCGACACCTTGGCGCCGCCCTTCGCGAACCCAGCCGCGCCACCCTCCCCTTCGCCGGAAATGCGATAGCCGTTCGGCGGATCGAGGTCGGAGAGACGGACCTTGCCCTTCCAGCGCGCCTTCACGGGCCCGACCTTGACGGTGGCGACGGCCTGGAATTCGCTTTCGGAAGTTTTTTCGAACTGCTCGCTGCCTGGGATACAGCTCTTGAGCACCTCGGGATCGTTGAGCTTGGCCCACACCACCTCACGGCTCGCGGGAAGCTGAACTTGCCCGTTCATGGTCATCGCCATGGGCGTTTCTCCGTCGTTCTCGAGCATCAGATATAAAGCGTCGACACCGGAGGGGGAAAGCACTTTCGGCATGGGCGGCGAGCGCTCTTGCGCCTTGGCGCGCGGCTTAGCGGCCAATAAAGCTGGGGCGCTGCGGATCATCGCCGAAGGAGGTACCATGCCCATCGTCAACGCGGACGGCTGCGCTATCTACGTCGAAGTCGACGGCCCGGAGCGCGCGCCCGCGCTCATGCTGTCGAATTCGCTCGGCACCACATTGCACATGTGGGATGCCCAAGTCGCGCCGTTTACTCGTTACTTTCGCCTCGTGCGCTACGACCGGCGCGGGCATGGCCGCTCCGGCGTGCCGAAAGGCCCCTATACGATGGATCGCCTGGGCCGCGACGTACTTGCCGTGCTCGATGCGCTCGGGATCGAGCGGGTCAACTGGTGCGGGCTTTCCATGGGCAGCATGGGCGGCATGGTCGGGCAATGGCTCGGCACCAACGCGCCGGAGCGCATCGAGCGGCTCGTGCTCACCAATACGTCGAGCTATTTTGCGGACAAGACGATGTGGAACGAGCGGCTCAAGCTCGTGCGCGAGAAGGGTGTTGCGGCCTTCGCCGCGGCGAACATGGAGCGCTGGTTCACGAAGGGATTTCGCGAGCGCTCACCGAAGGTGGTCGCTTGGATGCAGGAGATGTTCGCCGCAACCCCGCTCGAAGGCTATCTCGCCTGCGGGGAAGCGGTCCGCGACATGGATCATCGCGAGCTGTTGCCAAAAATCAAAGCGCCGACGCTCGTCATTGCGGGCAAGCATGATCCGGCAACCCCGCCGCAGGCGAACGAATACATCAAGGATCACATCCCGGGCGCCCGCTTCGCCATGCTCGATGCCGCGCATATTTCGAACGTCGAGCAGGCGGAGGCATACACGAGCGCGGTCGTGGAATTTTTGCGGGGGTAATAATCAGTTCGGATACTCCTCCCCAAGAAGGCGAAAGCACCGCCTCTGGGATTATGGGTCGCGTGCGACCCGATCAGCCGGATTGCCAGACTACCCTCCCCTCGCCGCCCGGAACTCGTGCGGCGTGGTCCCGGTCTGCTTGCGAAAGAAGCGGGCGAAGTGGGACGGATCGGAGAAAGCAAGATCGTAGGCGATCTCATGGATCGGCTGAGTGGTAAACACGAGTTGCCGCTTGGCTTCGGTGAGCACGCGCTGGCGGATCAAGTGTCCGGCAGTGATTCCGGTTGCACGCTTGACGTGATCATTGAGGCGATCGACCGTCATGGCGAGCTTGTCGGCGTAGAAGGCAAGCTGCCGCTCTTTGTGGAAGTGCTCATCGACGAGCTTGCTCAGCGCATCGACGGTTGCACCCGTCGGCTCGAGCGCGACCGCCTCGACAGCTCCGCGCGCACGCCCGGCCGCTAGCCGCGCGACCTCGACCGCAATCAGGGCCAGCAGGCCGCGCATCGCGATACGAAAACCAGCACGGGCGAGAAACCGCTCCTCGTGCAGTTCCATGGCTAGTTTGGAAAGGCGGTCGCGCTCGATCTCGCCAAGCGGCACGACAGGCTCGGCCGCGAGCGCCTTGAGTCGGGCGAGCGCCTCGCCGCGGCGATCGCCCATCGCTTCGGCGACATCCTCAGTAAATGTCATCACCCACCCGTCGGTGAGCGCCGGACGGAACCGAAAGCCATGCGCGACGGTTGCCGGCACGAGAATCGCACACGGCGCATCGAAAGCAATCGT